>DESI01000010.1:56245-136444 GCA_002361235.1 Porphyromonadaceae bacterium UBA3318
AGGTTTGAATCCTGCACGAATCACTCTCAATGCGGCAAGTTTCCACTTGCCGCACTTCTTTTATAAGACATCTTTCTTTCAGACCTATGAATTGCGGGTCAGCGGATTTTCGGGTCAGCGAATAGTTTATTTTACATGATCATAAATCCACGGCTTGCCGTTCACGTAGCGCCGACGCGTCTTGAACCGATCGGACAATACATCACGAGAAGCGTCGTAGTATGGATATGACGTTCCGGTAACAGTCATAAGCATATAAATAATGTCTCCCGTTGATATAGCCTTATGCGTCGATGCAGCAATTGTAGCCGTAAGATCGGGATATAATTGTCTGAATCCGGAATTTAAGTATATGATGAACGGCACATTCACTCTTTTCTCATCCCTTCCAAGAAAATCCCTGTCATCATACACATTCTCGCCATGATCCGATACATATAGCATAAGCATCGGACGTTTGGTTCGAGACACCATATTTATAACGCTGTCAAGAACAAAATCCGTGTAGCGAATTGAGTTGTCGTATTCTGCAACAGTCTGAGCTTTATCCTTATTCAACCAGGGCTTCCGGAAATGTTTCAGAACTGAATCTGCATTGAAATAATTGAATTTATCCGGGTATCGGCTCCTATATAATGTATGAGAACCCATTAAATGCACTCCGAGCAATTTGCAGTCAGCATTCTCATTAATGCCTTGCTTAATATCGGATAACAATGTCTCGTCAGGCATGATCAACTGATGATCCTCTGAACTTTCGTGTTTAAAAATAACGTTGTCAGACTTTGAAACCATCGCAGCCGTGCTGTTACTCCACATCCCTGTGCGTTCCTGATTAGAAAGCCACCACACTTTATAGCCGGCATTTTTGAACAAGTCTATCAATAATGGGAACTCATACCAGGCTCTAACTGTTTCCCTGTCATCCATGAAACTTAACAGTCTTTCCATATTTTGAGCCGTACTGGTCGATGAAGCAACGGCATCGGTATATATGAACAGGCTGTCGCGTTTCGCCTGCATCCGAGGCGAAGTATTCAAAGGATAACTATATATGGATAGATGCTCGCGTGACGCCGATTCCCCTATTATCAGGCACACGTCAGCAAGCCGTTGAGATTCCAATGCGTCTTTTTCGGGAAACTCTCGGACATGACTTAACATATCTTCCAGCTGATGTCGTTCCTTAACAGTATAGACTATGGATTTTGTGATACGCGTAAGCATTAATATGGATGTACGCCCTGCCGACATGGTCGAGAATCCATATATCACCGAGCCGAATCCTATTATTGAGCATACATATATCAGGAAGCCTAATATATATCCTTTTGCATACTCCGATAGTAAATAAATAGAAACAGATACCCCGATTATGACAATCCATATAATTGAATTATTTATAATCGTAACAATATTGCCGACCAACGCGGGCATGAATTCCTTTACTTCCTGCACGTTGGTCTGCGCAAGCACGGTTATCAGATGGTTACTGATTCCAAAACCATATAACTTATAACATACGCCATTCAACAATCCCAACAGACAGAATAATGACACAAGCACCCACACACATGTCTGCATCCATTGTTTTCTTCTTGTCCACCACAAAAGGAGCACCCAGATGGCTGACTTCAAAGCTGAAATCATAAATATCCCCGTCCAGATTATTGGGCTTGGCAGATTTATCAGATCACTATATCCAAAGTCAGCGATACCAAGAAATGCGAATATGTAGATAACACACCAGTATATGATGTACTTTCGGCTGGAGAATGGCATCGTAGCTCTTAATATACAATCCTTTAGGTTCATTGATCCATTCTTAAACTCTTTAATTCGCAAGAGTCTGTTCTTGAATATGGGGTCTGTTCTTAAATAAATTGATGTCAGTCGTCGAGGAAATGCTTCAGCACCTGGCGATAGGAGTTGAAGATCTTGGACTTGGAAACGAAGCCTACGTATTTGCCCTGGTCGGTTACGGGAAGGTTCCAGGCGTTGGTCTTGTCGAACGTGCTCATCACCTTGTCCATCGGTTCGTTAACGTCTATTACGGCCGGTGTGGTGGTCATGAACCGCGATACGTGCATCTTCTTATACAGGTCCGTACGGAACATGATGTTGCGTATGTCATCAAGCAACACCACGCCTTTCAGATACCCCTCGTCGTCCACTACGGGATAGAGATTGCGCTTTGAGACCGAGATTACGTCCACCACTTCCTTCAGGTTCATGTCGGGCTTCACGGCCTTGAAATCGCGCTCTATCACCTTGTCCATCTTCATCAGCGTCAGCACGGCCTTATCCTTCTGGTGCGTCAGCAGGTCGCCGGCCTTGGCCAGACGCATGGTGTAGATGCTGTATGGCAGGAATATCTGAATCGTGATGTACGCCAGCGTGGAAACTATCAGCAACGGCAGGAACAAGTCGTAGCCTCCCGTCATCTCGGCCGTGAGGAAGATGGCCATCAGCGGAGCGTGCATGACGCCGCTCATCACTCCCGCCATGCCCATCAGCGTGAAATTCTTCTGCGACAGTTCCACGCCGAGGTCAAGGTTATTGAATATGTAGGCGAACAGGAAGCCCGTGAGCGCGCCCACAAACAGCGAGGGCGCGAACGTACCGCCCACACCGCCGGCTCCATTCGTAGCCGATGTGGCGAATGCCTTCATCAACGTGATGGCCGCGATAAACAGCGTGATGAACCATACATTGTCACGGTCTACATAGAACACCGTTCCGTTCATTACTGCCGAGACATTGCCGTCAAGCAGGTTGTTGATGGTGCCGTAACCTTCGCCATACAGCGGCGGAAACAGGAATACCATGCCGGCTATCAGCGTCCCGCCGACCACGATACGCCATCCCTGCTGCTTGATTTTGCGGAACATACTCTCCATCATGAACATAACCTTGGTGAAGTAATACGATATCATTCCACAGATCACGCCCAATATGATGGTATACGGAATTTTGTTGGTCATGAACGCCTCCGACTGCGTGAAGAAGAACTCGGCGTCATAGCCCTCAAGCACATAGGCCACCGTAGCGCCGGCTATCGACGACAGCAGCAGCGGCATCACCGTGACGCCTGTCAGGTCTATCATCAGCACCTCAAGCGTGAACAGCATACCGGCAATCGGCGCGCGGAATATGCCGGCTATACCGGCAGCAGCCCCGCAACCCACCAACAGCATCAGCACCTTGGGACTCAGACGGAACGCCTGACCCACATTCGAGCCGATGGCGGCCCCCGTGTAGACGATGGGGCCCTCCGCTCCGACCGATCCGCCGAATCCGATGGTGATGGACGATGCAACCAATGACGCATACATGTTCTTGCGCTTCAGTCGCGACTTATTGCGCGATATGGCATACAGCACCTTCGTGACGCCATGCGAGATGTTATCCTTTACCACATACTTCACGAACAGAACCGTCAGCAGGATGCCGACTACCGGATACACCAGATACAGATAATTGGCGTTAGTGGTCGAGAAATGCGACGTCAGCCACGTGGCTATCAGATGTATCAGAAACTTCAGCAGCTGGGCGGCAAAACCGCCGGCTATGCCCACGAACAATGCAAGGATCAACACGAAAGTCTTCTCCTTGACATGATGCTCGCGCCATATCACCACCCGCATCCACCAGTCCGTAAATCTATTATGCGTCTCCTTATAAGCCATATCCTATTTACCTTCGCCGGTCACTACCGTCTTTATGGTATATATCATTATCTTGACGTCCGTCAATATCGACATATTGTTCAGGTATATCAGGTCATAGCGAAGCCTCTCGACCATCTGGTCTATGTTCTCGGCATATCCGTACTTCACCATACCCCACGAGGTGATGCCGGGCACCGTACGGAACACGAGGCTGTAGTACGGAGCTTTCTCCATGATCTGACGTATGAAGTATTCCCGTTCGGGTCTGGGCCCTACGAACGACATATCCCCTTTCAGCACGTTCCAGAACTGGGGCAGTTCGTCAAGCCTGTATTTGCGCATAACGCGTCCCGCAGGCGTGATACGGCTGTCGCCGTCATGCGACAGCTGCGGTCCGGCCTTCTCCGCATCGACATACATGGAGCGGAACTTATACATCCTGAAGGGCTTCTGGTGCAATCCTACCCTCTCCTGACTGTATATGGCTCCTCCGGGCGATGACAGCCGTACCCACAGGTAAATGGCCAGATAAAGCGGACTAAGCACCGTCATCACCACAATTGACATCACCACGTCGAACGTGCGCTTCACATTCATCTGGAACTCGCTCATGCTCGGCGACGTAAGATCCACAAACGGAAGGCCCATTATGTCGCCCTGGCGGATGCTCGACGTTACGTACGAGAAGGTATCCGGGTTTATCTTAATGGGTATGTCCAGGCCTATCAGCCGGTCAAGTATGTGCATCACCTTTACATCCGAAAAGCGTTGCATGGCGATAATGACCTGGTCCGGCTTCATTTCACGGCACACATCCATCAGCCGGGACATGGGCCACACGCGCATACCGTCCGCCACGCTGTCCTCCCCTTCCAGCGCCACATAACCGATGATATGTACCGGCACCTCCAGTTTCGAAATCTGAAGCTGTGCAGCCACATCACGGCTGTTTTGCGAATTTCCGATTATCAGTACGTTTTTTCTCTTGTTGCTACGGACGCGCCGGATGCAATATGAATTCACAATCAGACGCCCCGCATACAGAAACACGAACAGCAACGCCCACAGCAATACCAGCAGCAGATAATAAATCTTTTTGGCCGGTGCGTCGTTCAGCATGAACAGTATGAATATCAGGGCTGTATTGAATGCGCCGGACCACAGAGAATTTGTTGCGATGCTCAGCCGGGCCTTCATGAACGGCTTGTTGTAAAAACCCGACAACCAGTATATCCCGAGCATTCCCAACGGCACGAATATTTCCTCAAGAATTATTTTGCGCGAAAAGATGAAGCCTGCGAATGTCTCGTTCTCGAATTCCTCCAGTCCGGCCAACAGTATGTAGTAACGGCAGATGTTGAACAGCACGAACGCAATGAACGTAGTGGCCAGATCGGTCACTACATATATCCATCGAGCCTGCCTTATACTTAAATCCTTACCGCTACTCATCTGTTGTTACTGTTCCAACCTCTATATTCCGGGTCCAAGTTCCCTGTACCCCCTTAAGAAGTATTCCCGTTCCATGTCCCTTGGTCTCAACACGGTGCCGTTACATATCACAAGGTCTATGTCTATGGGTACGTCTCCGCGTCGTCGCGCCGATTCGTCACGACCTGCATTCAGCTCATACAGTCGGGCCGCCGCATCTATCTCGCCTTGCGACAACGCCGTGTCTCCGGCCATCACCGCATTGCAATATTTCCGCCCCGTGGGATGGAAGTCGTCGGTCTCGTATATACCGGAACAAGCCGTGCAGCGCAATATAGTCTGAATCCAGGTCATGGCCGCAGCCACGCGCGCCATCCGGTCCTCCACATTGCTTCCCAACGATATCACCACCCTGTTCATCAGGCTGTCACTTTTTCCGAAGCGTTATTACCGTCAGCTCCGGCACTGCGCCCAAGCGCATCGGCATTCCCACTTCGCCGGCACCGATGTTGACATACAGCCGCGACGGCGTGCCGTCCGTTCCGGTGTCTTCATACAGGCCGCCCCAATACTTGTATCGCCAGGCCGCAGGTGAGAATCGCTGCCCGAACATATCGGCCTCTATCTGCATGGCATGCGTATGACCCGACAGACTCAGGTCGATGTTGCTGTTTTTCTTAACAACCTGATTCCAATGCTCGGGATTGTGTGTCATCAGTATCTTGAAGTTTCCGTCCTTCAGACCTACCCCTTTCCCCTTGTATGCCTTCACCAGATCGCCGTATTGGCCGAACGGAGGTTCGCCCCAGTTCTCCACTCCGATCATGGCTATGGAATCTGTACCTCGCTTTATGAATTCGTGGCTGTTGTTCAGCAGTTTCCAGCCCATCTCTCCCTGCCGGTCCTTGAGTTGCTGCAGGTTGGCCGCTTTGCTCGCCGCCGAACTCCAGTCGACATAATCGCCATAATCATGGTTGCCCAATACGGAATAGACCCCATCCTTGGCTTTCAGCCGCTTCAAAACAGTGTGAAACGGTTCCAACTCACAGGTCTTGCGGTTAACAATATCCCCCGTGAACATTATCACGTCGGGCTGCAAGGCATTGATGCTGTCCACCAGTTTCGACACGAATGCCGTATCGCCGCCCCATGTACCCGTATGCACGTCGCTGAACTGCACTATGCGATAGCCATTGAACGATGCGGGGAGCTTCTCCGAGGTTATGTCGACGTTCTTTACATCGATGTTATGACGTGTTACCATCACACCATACCACATCATGCCGCATACCAACAATCCCAACGGCACTCCGATCATAGCCCCGTAATTCGACAGTCTGCGAGAACCGATATTGCATAGTCTGCCGATCATAGAGCAGAGCGCATATACGGTCTTGCCCGCGATAATGGTAAGATAGGTGAACAGCAGCCACATCACGGGAATTACATCGCGACCTTCATCGCGCAGCGGAAGGCTGAACGCCACTATCAGCAACGCCCAGCAAGGCACACACGAGGCTATGTACAGCCACCCGTCGCGCTTGCGTTTCGGCTTGCCGCTGATGGACCGCACATCATAATAGATGTAGCCGTCTATGATCAGCGTCAGTATCACCATTATCAATATTCCCGTCAGCGGCAGTCTCATATCGTCGGTTTTATTCCATGCCTCCCAACAAGGTCTTCAGCTTGTTCTTCAGCGGATTGGCATACATGGTCAGCATCATCTGCATCATGAACTCATGTTCTTCTTCAGACACGTCAGTCAGGTCCACCTTCGACAGCTGCTTGTTGAAATAGTCTATGGTCTCCACACGTTCAGACTCGGTGTATTTGCCGGCAAAACGTCTGGTATTGTACAGCATGTCGAATGCCACATAATTGATGGGGAATATCTCGTAGCTGCGGTGTATGGCCTGGTCTATCAGGCATCCCACATACCGTGCTGCGATATTGGTCTCGGGGAAATCCCCTATCAGGTCAATCTTCGTGTTAAGGCGCGGCGTCAGCTGGAAATGCACCCTGCCCTTGAACTGCAGCAGGCCTGTCTCCATGCTGAACAGATCGTCACGCTGCGATTTCTTGAAATCCGGATTGCGGCGACGCATCAGGAATTCCTTGGCCTTCAGATAGTCGTTCGGGTCGAACTCATAGCTGATGGACACAGGCATGATGTTTATTTCCCTCAGACGCTCCAGGAACGTTCCCTCGCCGGCTATGCCCAGCATCTTCACCAGCGATTCCTGCGTCTTGTCCGAGCTGTCCTTGGCCCTTCCCTCGCGCTGTGCTATCCAGATGCTCTCGTGCTTCTCAAGTATGGCGTAATGTATGTAGGCCGACAGTTTCCTGGCGGCCATCAATCCCTCGCGCAGCCCCGTGTTGCGCTTCACTATGAACGACTTGTTGAGTCTCACCAGATCCGTAATCCAGTCGAACACCAGCAGGTTGTTGCCTATGGCCACTTCCGACGTGGGTATGTCGTGACGCAGGAATGCCAGATTCAGGAACGAAGCGTCCAGCACAATGTCTCGGTGATTGGTCACGAACGCATAGTTCTGGCCCGGATTGTAATACTTCACACCGCCCAGGGATATTCCGGCGGTAGTGGTTTTGGCCAGCATTTCCAGAAACGGATACATCACCTGTGTCTGGAAATCATGCTTGTTGTCTATGTTATGAAGCTCGTTGAGCAGCGACGGCATATCTTCAGCCGGCATAACGTAATTGACGGCATGAAGAAATCCGGGGTCCCTGACCAAAGACTCCATTTTTTCATGAAACAGCGAATCGTCGTATGGCGATATGTCACTGAAATCATATTCCGAATTATTCATATCTATCGTCTGTAAAATGGCTTGCCGGTACGGTCTTTTTATGCCTGCTGTGATGATAATAACACTTCAAGCTCGTCAATTGACTTCCGCACAGGGCCATATTCTTGACAAAGATACTAAAAAATCACTTATCCACCAAATTGAGATTCTGGCGCAGCGCCATGTTCAGGTGTCCCTGCAGGTATTCAAGCAAATCCTCGAAGTACATGTCGCGGTTGTCGTGCCACGTGCCGCGCTGCTTAAGGCTCTTGTAGAACCATACATACAGGTTGGAATTATGGCGGTTGTGCGGCAGACGGCCTGTTTCCTCGGCCAGCTTCCGCACCATGCGGCATTTCTCGCGGAATATGTGTTCCTGTCCGTTCTGCGGCAGGTCGGACGATTCCTTCAGATACTTGTTCAGCACATTGATCTGACTTTCCGATGCCTCCACCTTGCCGCACTGTATGTTTTTGCGCCAGCGGTCCAGCGAGCTCTCCTCCTCGTTCGAGTTAGTGTACGGCAACCGGCCCTCTTCATCCACGAATTTCATAAAGTTGTCCATGCGTTCGTTGAATGTCTCCCGACGCTTCACCTTGCGCACCTTAAGCTCACGGTCGTCGTAATTCTTGCCGGCCAGTCCCACGAGATTGCCGACGAATACCTCGTACAGACCGTCGGGATTGGCGTATATCAGGGTCGACACGCTCTTCTCGTTTGTGTCCGGGAAATTTTCACGAACCTTGGCCGTCAGTTCCGACAATGTCAGGGGACGGTCGTAGCCATCCAGCACTTCGGGGATATGATCTTTCAGACATCCCGAGTAGATATCCGGCCATTCCTTCAACGCATACAAGCCACGCTTGCCCATACTGATCACGTTCTCATTCCGCAGCAGATAGGAATGGACCGAGCTTTGGGAGTCGATCTTCTCGGCGGGATGTGTGTTGTTGTAGACCGCGAATATTTCGTTCACCGACATAGGGGTGCCTTTCTCGCGCAGCACTCGTTCTATAGCCAGCGAGCGATCCAGCGAATTATGCTCGAACACCAGCTGATTGTCCTTGTTGGTCTGCACCCCGTCACGTTTCAGCAGATACGTGGACATCACGTCGCATATCTCCTTCATCTCGTCGTCGCTCAGATTGTGCTTGGTCACGGTGTTGAAGAAGTGGCTCAGTTCGATGGTCTCGTTGTCATACCGGCGCAATGCGAAACGAGTCTCTATCTTTTTCAATACCCCGCGCAACTTGATCAGCCCGAGCTTGCTGCGGTCCACCATAAACGACACTCCGCTCTCGGTGGTGAGAACGCCGTAATCGGAATTGGCCATACATATCAGTGCCATTATCTCGCGTGGAGTGTAGTTCAGGTTATTCTGCATGTTAATGTCATTCCAGCGGCTGTCCCAGCTGCCTACCATGGGTTCGGTGAATAAGCGAGACACATTGTCGCGCACCATACTCACCACCGGGTCTTCCGGCAAGCCGGACATTGTAATCTGACGCACGCGCTCGTTGGTCAGATTATATTTATTGCTGAGTTCCTGCACGCTGTAGCATTTCCGTTCGGAGTTAAGGCCATAGAAATCACGCAACATACATGCAGTCGTCTTTGAGTTCCAGTTCACGTATTTCTGCCAGATGCTCATGGAGGGCAACTCCTTGCCGAGTATCTCGATTACGCCTAAATGTGCCTGTTCGCTATATGTCAGGAACGGATACAGGTGCATGTATTTCCGGCAATACGACTCCAGATATATTCCGGACTGCCGTTGGAGCGCATGCCGCTCAACGCCTCGTGCAGGAACTTCCGCTCCCCGTCCAGAAATTCCAGAAAAGTATTATACGACCGCTCCCCGCATCCCGGAAACCTATAGGTCTCGACCGGTCTGGCCCCGCACAGGTACGGCAGACATCCGTCCAGAGTGCCGAGTTCCTTGAATACGTTGCGCGTACGGGTGGGCAGTTTGCTGAAATGCAGCTGATATTCTATCTCCAGGTTATTGGTCACCACGGTGGGGAAACTCAGCAGCATGGACTTGGCCAGATGACAGGCCGCATTATCCACATATTCATGAGCGGTGGCATACACATCATCAAACTTATAGCCATACATATTCATGGCCGTCAGCACTTCGATTATGAGTTTGGGCAGATAAGGCTTCAGTCTGTTGAATTCATCCCATGTGAAACGGCGCACTATCTCCACGTAACTATGCTTGTCCTTGATGATGTCGGTCGGCGACATACGGAAATAATCCACATAGCGGTCGTACAGCGGCATTATGTCTTCCGGCAGTTTCCTTCTATATTCAGCCACTATATATGATATGGTTCCGGCCAGATTCGAGGGATTGGACACATGGCTGTTGTTCCGGACGTCGTCATCTGCATCTTCGCCGACGGATATGGCTGAATACTTCAATTTGATGTTCTGAAGTTCCTCCAATGTTCGTTTGCCGCAGTTGCGCATCTTCTGCAACTCGGATTCCGGGGTGTCCATCAAATCGGCCAAAGTAAAGATATCCGAATTCTGACAGACATTCTTGGCCCACGCGGACAATGTCTCATATTCCGGCAGGTTCTCAAGCGGTGTGTTATCTGTGATTCTCATAGCGGATGTATCTCATAATATTATTGACTCGGTTACAGTTTGCGGGATTCATTATCAGCATGTATCGCTTCTGAAACGTCTCCACTTTTCAAACAAGTTCTCCATGTCAGGCGGCAGCGGTGCTTCGAAATCCATATCCTCCCCCGTTTCGGGATGTCGGAATCCTAAAGTCCTGGCATGTAACGCCTGCCGCGGACATAGTTCGAAACAGTTGTCCACGAATTGTTTGTATTTGGCAGTCGGAGTGCCTTTCAGCACCCGGTGGCCTCCATAACGCTCGTCGTTGAACAGCGGATGCCCCTTGTGCTGGAAATGCACCCTGATCTGGTGTGTCCGTCCGGTTTCAAGCACGCATTTCACTATGCTGACATATCCGAAGTCCTCCAGCACCTCGTAATGTGTCACCGCGTGCTTTCCCTTGGACGGGTCCGACATCACGGCCATCTGCAGGGCGTTGCGCGGATTGCGCGCTATGCTGCCCGTTATCGTGCCTTGACGCTCGGGCATCGATCCCCATATCATCGCCACATATTCGCGGCGTGTCGTCTTGTCGAAGAATTGCTTCCCGAGATCGGTCTTGGCCTCCGGCGTCTTGGCTATCACCAGCAGCCCGGAGGTATCCTTGTCTATGCGATGCACCAGTCCCAGACGCGGATCGTTCACGTCGTAATCCGGCGTATCCTTGAAATGCCAGGCCAGCGCATTGACCAGCGTGCCGGTCCAGTTTCCGTGGCCGGGATGCACCACGAGTCCCGCCGGCTTGTTCACCACCAGCACATAACGGTCCTCATACACTATGTCAAGCGGGATGTCTTCGGCCACAATCTCGAAATCATAGCGCGGCCTGTCCATCACCACCGACACCACGTCGTCGGGCTTGACTTTGTAGCTGGATTTGACCGGAGAGCCGTTCACCAGCACACAGCCGGCGTCCGCTGCCTGCTGCACCCTGTTGCGCGACGTGCGCTCCAGCCGATCGGTCAGGAATTTGTCGACACGGATCATCTGCTGGCCCTTGTCGGCCACGAAACGGAAATGCTCATATAGTTCACGGCCGTCGGCATCGATATAATCGGCACCGGCTTCCACCTCTCTTTCGGCCATCTCGGTAGCCGGAAGCAATTCCTGTATCTTGTCCTGATCCAATATCCTGTACTTTATTATCAGAAGTACTGACCTTCTTCTTCTGTTCCTGTTTCCTGTGTCTGAGTCGCCTCTTCGTATACCGGACTGGCCTGCACCTCGCTTTCGGTGCTGTAAGCGTCGGCTTCGGGATACGCCACCTGACTCTCTCTGTATATGTTCAGCAGCTCGGCGTTCTGCAGCGAATCCTGCACGTCATTCAGACGTCCGTCCGAAACCTCCACCACGATGGAGCAATTCACGGGGATTTTCTGCATCTTGCGCACGGGGCGCCCGTTGGCCAGTATCTTGACCACACGGTCGTAGCTGCCCAATACCTTCACTATCCTTACGTTCTTGAATCCCAATTCCTCAAGCCGGGCGATGGCCGAGCGATGCGATTCGCCTTTCAACGCGTACTCCGTAGGATGGTTGTCATCGTCTATGATCACCTCTTTGGGATGCACTGAGTTGATGTATAGGAATATCTTGCGGCCCGGCTTCACCACCGACTTGGCCTTGGGAAACTGCTCTATGACAAATCCGGGACGCACATCCTCGCGGTACAGCGAATCGCGGATGTCCACCTTCAGGCCGGCGTCATGCAGCTTCTTGACGGCTTCTGTATACGACATGTTCTCTACACCCGGCACACGCATGGTGCTGCCATGCTTGGTGAACAGAGCCATAGCCACGTATGCCCCGTAGATGCCTAACAGGGAGATTATTACTATTATCAATATGTTTGCCATTACCGGGTGACGGTCTATGAAACCGCTGCCCCAGCTGTATGAATGGTCTTCTTCCGTGCGTTTCAACTATATTGGTTTTATGCAGTCTCGCAGGACCGACTTGAAATATTCAATCCCAAAATTAGTAATTTTTCTTTAATTTCCATATAGTTGGAGTGTAAAAAACGCGTATAAACCGCATACTTTTGCAATGTCGGAAAAATTTACGCCGAAACATTTTAATATTCCGGATATTTTTACTAACTTTGCAATTCAAAGCGACCAATTGGAAATGCGCAAGTTTTTGAAGACCCTTCCGCTGGTGGCCATCCTGGCCATCGTCATGAGTTCGTGCACTGAGTTCACTAAGGTGATGAAGAGCCGCGACCCTGAATATAAGTTTGAATACGCCAAGAAGGCGTACGAAAACAAGAAATACATGCAGGCATATCAGTTGCTGGGCGAAATCTATACCCCCTTACGTGGCACCGCCCACGGCGAGGAGGCCCTGTTCCTTCTTGCCATGTCCTGCTATAACAATCAGGATTACGATAACTCGGCCCTTTATTTCAAGACGTACTACAACCGTTATCCCAAAGGCCAGTACGCCGAGCTGTCACGCTTCTATTCCGGATACGGTTATTATCTCGATTCTCCCGATCCGCAGTTGGACCAGACCTACACCATAAAGGCCATAGAGGAACTGAAGGATTTCCTTGAGTTCTTCCCCAAAAGCGAGAAGGTGCCCGAAGCCCGCGAGGCTATCTTCGAGATGCAGGACAAACTTACCCTCAAGGAGCTGCAGAACGCCCAGCTGTACTACAACCTCGGCAACTTCATGGGCAACAACTACCGCTCGGCCATCATCGTGTCCGAGAATGCGCTCAAGACTTATCCCTTCTCAAAATACAAGGAAGACTTTGAATTCCTGATCCTTAAGTCAAAGTTTCAGGAAGCTCGCCAGAGCGTGGCCGAAAAAATGGCCGACCGATACCGCGATGTAATCGACGAGTATTACTCGTTCTCCAACAATTACCCCGACTCCAAGAATATGAAAGAGGCCGAGACCATTCTGAAGATTGCAGAAAAATACGCCTCCAAATAACTTTCGATACGAAGAAGTTGTTAAACTAATTTTTATGGTAAGATTTATTAAGATTTTGGAGGGGATTTCTTCGATTGAAGAGGTAGCGACCTTATGGTCGGTACCGATGAGAGCGGTGAAATACACCCAAAAGATTAATAAAGATTGCCATAAAGTTTACACTTCTTCAGATTCTTTATTAAACGTAAATTTGTTTAAACAACTTCGAATACTCATAAATCATAATAGAACTTATGGATTATAAGAAAACGAACGCACCGCTGAACACGGTCACACGCGACATGATCGCCATGGCCGAGCAGACGGGCAATGTGTACGAGACTGTATGCGTCATTGGCAAGCGTGCCAATCAGATTGCGGCCGACCTGAAGAAAGAGCTTGAGAAGAAGCTTCAGGAATTCGCCTCGACCGACAACCTCGAGGAGGTGTCCGAGAACCGCGAGCAGATTGAGATCTCACGCTTCTACGAGAAGCTGCCGAAGCCCACGCTCATAGCCACACAGGAATATCTGGAACATAAACTCTATTTCTCCAATCCGCTGAAAGAGCGTTCTCTACTTGACGATTAACTGTGACCATCACAGCACCAATATGCCGCTGTCATCACGACTGCGGCATTTTTTACGGTATATGAGCAATCCGAAACTCCATATCTATAACCCGGAAACGGAATACGCACTGGCCTCCGCTTCGCCTTACTATACGCTGCCGGAATCTGTCAGGAGACTGCGCATGTCCAAAGCCCGTCTGCCCGAGATGTATGCCTCCCACGACGACGCCATCCTCCTTATGGATGGGGCAGACCCGGAACCGGACAGACCATCTTCATGCACGTTGCTGACTCCGGACATGGACATCGAATGGTCGCGATATATAGCCTCGCCCTGGGGGTGGAACGCGCAGATAGCCTGTTCCCTTACCGCCAGTTGTCCCGGACTTCGGGGCATACCTTCGGCCGGGCGGATTGACAGGCTCAGGAAATTGGCACACCGTCGCACCACGATCAATTTCCTCAAGGCATACGAGGTTCAGGACATATCCCTGCCCTTGGAGTTGGATGATTACGACACCGCAGTGGAATTTTACCATAAGCATCCGAATATTTTCCTCAAGGCGCCCTGGAGCAGCTCAGGCCGTGGCGTGATGCGCACCGACGACCTCAAGCCTATGCATGTCGAGCCCTGGATGCGCGGCATCATCCGGTCGCAGGGTTCGGTGATGGTCGAGCCTATATATGACAAAGCCCTTGACTGCGCTACGGAATGGACAATGCGGAATGGCAAAGCTGCATTTCTCGGCGTATCGGTGTTCGAGGCGTCAGGACGCGGCAAGTATCACCGCAACATCGAGGCCGGCCAGCTGTCGCTCTGGAACATGATCGGAGTCCTGACCCCCGAAGTCATCGAGAAGCAACGTCATGCACTTCAGTCTGTAATAGGCTCCGATTACGATGGCCCTTTAGGCATCGATATGCTGGTGACATCTGCAGGGACCTTGCATCCGTGCGTGGAACTCAATCTCAGACACACCATGGGATCGATATTGATTCATCCCGACGACAAATCGCTGGTTGCAAAATACCCGGCAATGTTTTAACTTTGCAATATGATTACTGACGAAAAGAACGTAGCAATAATAGGACGCGGAAATGTCGGCTCGCATCTGGCCCGTGCGTTGAGCAACAAGGTGAACGTGACGGTTGTCAATCCCCACACCCTCACCGAACTGACCGGTGACGAGGATATCATGCTGATCAGCGTTTCGGACGCCGCCCTGCCTGATGTCGCGGGCAATCTTGCGCAGCACCTCGACATCGGGAATAAGCCGATTGTGGCGCATACTTCCGGCACGACTCCTATTGATGTCCTGTCGCAGCTCGATGTTCCTTACGGTGTGTTCTATCCCATGCAGACATTCTCTAAGGATGTTGAGCTGAATTACGCCGAGATTCCTGTGTTTATCGAAGCCTCGGATGCAGGAGTCGCTGATGTGCTGACGGAACTTGCCAGCTCCTTCTCCGACCATGTCCATTATGCCGATTCCGACAAGCGCCGTAAGCTGCATGTCGGTTCGGTGTTCGCCTGCAATTTCGCCAACCATCTATGGGCGCTGTCTGAAAAATGGCTCAAGGAAAACGGTCTTGATTTCAGCATGATGCATGCGCTGCTACGCGAAACGACCCGTAAGGCCTTGTCAAATTCGCCCGCCGCTGTACAGACAGGTCCTGCCCGTCGACACGACGCACCCACTATCCGGAGGCACCTCAATATGATGGAGGGGAATCCGCAACTGCATGATATATATAAAATGCTGACGGATTCCATCGAAAATTCCTATCCCGAATAAACTAAAACACTCTCAATATGAGCGGTATAAATTACGATTTAACGAAAATACGCGGTATCGCCCTCGATGTGGACGGAGTTCTCTCCCCTTCCACCATACCGATGGGCACTGACGGCCAGCCGGTGCGAATGGTCAACATCAAGGACGGCTATGCCCTGCAGTTGGCCGTGAAGCGGGGACTGATCCTCTCCATCATCACCGGCGGCAACACCCACGGCGTGCAGCAACGCTACTCAAAACTCGGAATCAAGGACATATATCAGGGTGTGGCCACCAAAATCAATGTCTTTCAGGATTGGATGTCGGCAAACTCTCTTAAGCCCGAGGAGGTGATATATATGGGCGACGATATCCCAGACCTGAAATGCCTTCGGGCCGCCGGACTCTCCTGCTGTCCGCACGATGCTGCATACGAGGTGAAGATGACCGCAGACTATATCTCGCAGACAGGCGGCGGCTACGGATGCGTACGCGACGTGGTGGAACAGGTGCTGAAAGCCAAGGGCCTGTGGATGAACGATGCCGAGGCGTTCGGATGGTAACGATACAAGACAATCCGGCGGTAATGTGATTAATGCCGGATTGACAATATAAGACTCAACACTTGATTCATGCTGGATAATCTAACTAAATATCATGTCTTGCTGGCGAGCAAGTCGCCTCGCCGCCGCGAGCTGCTGGCGCAGCTTCGCGTGCCGTTCAATGTGGCCGCCATCGGCGGCATCGACGAATCATATCCCGACAACCTCCCGCGCCTTGAAGTGGCAGCCTACATAGCCAACAAGAAGGCCGACGCCTACATCTCGATGCTGCGGTCCAACGAGCTGATCATCACCGCCGACACGGTCGTGGTGTTGGGCGACCGCGTCATCGGCAAACCCAAGAACACCGACGAGGCCGTGGAAATGCTGCTCGCCCTGTCCGACCATACACACCAGGTGGTAAGCGGCGTGTGCATCATGACTCAGGAACGCCGTATTTCGTTCACCGCTGTCACCGATGTCAAGTTCGGCCACATCTCCAAGGAGGAAGCCCGATATTATGTCGACAATTATCTACCTATGGACAAGGCCGGCGCATACGGCATCCAGGAATGGATAGGCTGCGTGGCCGTCGAGTCCATACACGGCTCATTCTACAACGTAATGGGCCTTCCCGTCCATCAGCTCTACAAAGAGCTTTCCTTATTCTGACTTTATTTTAAAGACTATATAATTTATTTTAAAGACTATATAAAAAAGAGTGCGGCCCGAACGAGTCGCACTCTTTTATTTTGTTGTGGTATTTAAGCCTATTTCTCAGGTTCGGCTGCTGCGGCGGCGGCCGGAGCTGCGGCGGCGGCCGCGGAGGCTATGTTGGCGGCTGCGGTAGCGGCGGCATCGGCGGCCGGAGCCTCGTAGCGGTACTTGGCCTCCCATCCCAGTGCGGATGCGCCTAACACGGCTGCGTCGCTGTCCTTGAGTTCCGAAATAAGGAGCTTGGTATGACCCTTGAAGATATTCAGTATATTCTTGTTGAAGGCTTCGCGCAGAGGTGTCATCAGCAGGTCGCCGCTCTTGGCCAGACCGCCGAACAGGATAATGGCCTGCGGGCTGGAGAAGGCAACCATGTCGGCCATGGCCTCGCCCAAGATGGTTCCGGTATATGTGAATATCTCCTTGGCCAGCTTGTCGCCGGCGATAGCGGCATCGTACACATCCTTGGATGTGATGGCGTCGATGTCGAGGTTGCGGAGCAGCGATGGTTCCTGACGCACCTCGATGAACTCACGTGCCGTGCGTGCCACGCCGGTGGCCGAGCAATAAGCCTCGAGACATCCGGTGCGTCCGCATCCGCATACACGGCCATTATTACGCTTCACGATGATGTGGCCGAGCTCGCCGGCGAATCCGTCCGAGCCGTAAACCAGCTGACCGTTGATCACGATACCCGATCCGACACCGGTGCCGAGGGTGATCATGATGAAGTCCTTCATACCACGGGCTGCGCCGTATGTCATCTCGCCTAATGCAGCGGCATTCGCATCGTTGGTCACGGCAACAGGTACGCCACCGAATGCCTTGCTCACCTTCTCGGCCAGCGGAATCTCAGGGCCCCAGGGCAGGTTCGGCGGATTCTGGATCGCACCGGTGTAATAGTTGCCGTTAGGCGCTCCGATACCGATTCCCTGAATCTGATCCTCCAGTTCGTTTACTTTGATAAGGCGGCTCAGACCTTCGTGCAGCTCGGCTACATAATCGTCGAAATTAGTGTGCTTCTGGGTCTTGATTGAATCACTGGCCACTACCTGGCCACGGGCATCTACAATGCCGAACACCGTGTTGGTGCCGCCTATGTCTATACCTACTACATACGGTTTGCTCATAATATTATGATTGTTAAAGTTGTCGGTTTATGACTTTGTTATTTGAATAAGTACTGGCTGGAGATCGACTGGTTGTTGTGAATGCGACGGATTGTGTCGGCAAACAGCTTGGCCACAGGCAGAATTGTCGCCTTGGGGTTTTCCTTGATATAGGGGATTGAATCGGTCAGCACCATCTCCTCGATGCCGCAGTTCAGCACACGCTCGGTAGCGGGGTCGGACATCACGCCGTGGCTGCAGAGTGCGCGTACGGACTTTGCGCCGTAGGTCAGCAGCAGGTCGGATGCCTTGGTGATTGTACCTGCGGTGTCTACGATATCGTCTATCAGCACCACGTTCTTGCCTTCTACGTCACCGATGACGGTCATCTTCTCCACCACGTTGGCCTTGGCCCGGGTCTTGTGGCACAGCACTAAGGGTACATCGAAATACTTGGCATACGAGTTGGCTCGCTTTGCGCCGCCTACGTCGGGCGATGCTATTACCATATCCTTAAGGTGCAGGCTCTCGATGTAGGGGATAAAGATGGAGCTTGCATAGAGGTGATCGACGGGAACGTTGAAGAATCCCTGTATCTGGTCGGCATGGAGGTCCATGGTGATGAGCCGGTCTATGCCTGCCACGCTGAGCAGGTCGGCCACCAGCTTGGCGGCGATGGACACTCTCGGCTTGTCCTTGCGGTCCTGACGCGCCCAGCCGAAGTAAGGCACCACTGCGATGATTGACGCTGCCGACGCACGCTTCGCCGCGTCTATCATCAGCAGAAGCTCCATCAGATTGTCTGCCGTCGGAAACGTGGACTGCACAAGATACACTTCACTGCCTCGTATCGACTCCTCGAACGACACTTCAAATTCACCGTCGGCAAAACGCTCTCTGTTCATTTTGCCTAATTCAATGCCGAGTTCCTTGCAGATGCTCTCGCCAAGATACTTGGACGACGACCCTGCAAATACCTTGATCGGCGGTAGAGAATTGCTCATGGGGTATGATGTTATTTTGTTCCGCGCGTCATCATTGTGTCAGACGCCGGTTTTATTCTACAAAGTTAAAGATAATCCCTTATTAATGCAAATGAAATGTTATAATAACATTAAATTTATTTTGCGTTGTTGGTCGGCTTCACCTTTTTTAGCGGCAATATCAACGCATCGTGGGGCCCTATCTTCAGCATTGTCTGCTGTCCGCGCTGCATGGTGAATACGTGCGGCTGCTTCCACAGCAGGTCCTCCACCTTGTAGTCACCCTCGGCTATTCCGGCCATGTCATAGCACAGGTCGGGCACGTTAAGATGGACGTCCTGCGACCGGTCGGCGAAGTTGACCAGGAACAGCAGCACATCCGTGTCGGTGTAGCGCACGAACGAGTATAGCCTGTGCGGGTCGAAGTCGGGCTGCTGCAGGTTGACGTACATCAGGTCGAAGAACGCGCCCTCGCGCACTGCGGCACTCTTGTTGCAGAGCGTCAGCACACGCTTATACAGATTGCGAAGCCACTTCTCGTGCGCGGTCAGGTGCGCGGTGCTGCACAGGCCGTTGTTGTACCAGCGGCGCAACGTGTCGAGGCTCCAGTAGTCGAAGATGGTGGTGCGGTTGTTGTCGCCGGCAAAGCCCTCGTTGTCGCGGGCCGGCTCGCCAAGCTCCTGACCGTAGTATAGCATGAACGGCCCCTTGCTCATCATGGCGCTCACCACCAAGTGCGGCACTACCTTCATGGGGTCGCCGGCAAAGGCCGGACTGGCGAAGCGTACCTCGTCGTGGTTCTCCAGGAAGTTGAGCATACGGTCGCCGATGCCGTCTACGGTCTGCCAGCAGCCGGTCAGCTGAGCGGCCGATACGTTATTGCGCTCTATACCAACAAGTGTGTCGTACAGGTTCACCTTGTCGTACAGATAGTCGAAGCCGCAATAGTTCAGGAACGTATGATACAGGCTGACGTCGTATATCTCGCCGATGAAGATCAGTCCGGGATAGTCGCCCTTGACCTGCGGGATGGCCCAGTGCCAGAACTCGACGGGCACCATGAACACCATGTCGCAGCGGAAGCCGTCTATACCCTTAGAGGCCCAGAATCGCAGTATGTGCAGCATCCGCAGCCATGTGTCCGGAATCGGATCGTAGTATCCCTTGTGCTGCCAGGGATCTACGCCGTAGTTCAGCTTCACGGTCTCGTACCAGTCGGTTTTACCGCAGAAGGCGGTGAAGCAGTCGTTGCCGGTAGCTTTGGCGGGGAACTCCACGTATGGCGTATCGCCCTCGGCGCCTAAGTCGAAGTCCGGGGCGAACTGCTGGTTGGTTATGTAGTAGTAATTGTTGTTCGGTGTGAAGAACATGCCGATGTTGTCGTGCGCTCCGAAGTCGTCGATGCCGTCGGGAGCCACGTCCGAATGATACACACGGGCAGTGTGGTTGGGCACGAAATCCAGCAACACTTTCAGTCCTGCGTCGTGTGTCCGTTCCACCAGTGCCTGGAACTCATCCATACGCTTGTCCACGTCCTCGGCCAGTGCCGGCGACACATCGTAATAATCCTTTATGGCGTAAGGCGAACCGGCCTGCCCCTTCACCACGTTGGGATTGTCGGCCGGTATGCCGGGGAACGCGGTCTTGGTGGCCATCTCTATCACGCCGGTGTACCATACATGGGTCACACCGAGGCTCCGTATGGACTTCAACGTCTTTTCGGTAAGTCCGTTGAATTTGCCGCTTCCGTTCTGCTCGTAGCTGCCGTCGGCCACGCATTCCGACTCCATATTGGTCATGATGCGCGGAAACATCTGGTAAACTATTGGCTTCTCTTTCATCGTTCTGATTCTATGTCGGTTGTCCGTTGTTGTTTATTGTAGATAGATTTTGCAAGGTCATTCTGTCTGTAATCTGTCGTTCAGGTATTCTTCCTGACGGCTCCGCTCTTGCTTATCTCGCTCAGTATCCTGCAGGTGGCCTCGTAGCCTATGTTGATGTTGCGGTTCAGGGCCTTTAGGTCGAACAGCTTGGTCTCCACTATTTCCAATGGCTTTATCACATAGTCGCATATCTCCATGTCGTGGATTACGTTGGCCTTCATCGACAGCGAGAAGGCACGCGCCGCGATATCGAGTATCGAGTTGCGGTAGCGGTACTTTCGGTTCAGAGGCGAGCAGTTGGAACCGAACAGAACGTCGCATTCCTTGCGTATGGCCCATGCCGGCAGATTGTGCAGCACGCCGCCGTCTACATAATATTCTCCATCGATCTTGATGGGATTGAATATCACAGGCACGCTGCACGACGCCAGTACGCGGGGCACAATCGCTCCCTTGCGCCAGCCTACCTGCGTGCCGCGCGACAGATTGGTGGCGCAAACTATGGCAGGTATCTTCAGTTCCTCTATGTTCTTCACCGGGAGCCATGAATCCAGCAGCTTGGCGAATTTATTCAGCTTGAATATACCGGCCTTGGGGATGGACCATTCGGTGAAGTCGCCGAAATTACCGGACTCCACGAAACATTCCTTGATATCCATGGGCGATAGGCCGGAGGCATACAGCACACCCGCTATGGAACCGGCCGACACGCCCGAGATGATCTGCGGCTTCAGCCCGAACTCCTCCATGGCCATCAGCACGCCGATGTGCGAGAATCCCTTCGCTCCGCCGCCGCCCAACGCTATCCCTATCTTCTTCTGCCTCTTGATGCCCAGATAGCTCGCTATATTGTCAATATTTATATTGAATGGAATATCCATGCTTTATTAAAGTTTAAAGAGTTTATAGAGTTAACAAAGTTAAGATAATAGTATCGTCATTGGTATGTCTACACATTCCTCTATACTTTATAAACTTTCTCAACTTTATAAACTATACATACTCAACGTACGGAATCGGGTTTTAGCCCATTCTGTTTCTTCTTTTTGCGAAGGAACTTGAACGCGTCGTCAAAGTCCTTGCGGAAAATGATGCCCACGCCCTGTGTGGTCAGCGCCGATTTCAAGTAATAATATGCGTCATTGAAATGATTGTATGCCTTGAGCCGCAGCTTCCCGTCCTTGGTGAGCAGATACTCCAGGTCGAAGTCGCCGATAAACGTGGTCTGCGATACACTGCGGTCGCGGTAACCGAGGTTGCCGTTGATTATAAGCCTGTTGTCAAACAGTTGGGACGACAGCGCCAGGTCCACCTCCATGTCCGAGAAGTCGTTTCTTCCGGACTTGAACGATGGATTGAGCGACACCTTGTCGGTCAATTGCGACACCACGTTGGATATCTGAGACGACAGCGTGGATGACGCCATCGACACCAATTCGCCGTCGGATGTGCCCGAGAACTGGGGGGTGTAGAATCTGTTAAGCGCCAACAGGTACAGCACCTGCTGCTGCATCATCTCCTCCGACGACACGATGCTGCGCACCTTACGCTCCACATCGCCTGTAACGGTAGGCAGCGCTATGTCGAAGGCCAGCTCCGGGTGCTGCAGCTCGCCGGTCACCTTAAGCAACGCCTCCACCGGTACGGAACTGCGGTTCAGGTCGCGGTCGGTGGCGAAACTTTTGTCAAGATCTGACAGATTTGTGTTTACCCTGTATCCTGCCGTCAGGTCAAGAATGCCTTTCATCGCATCGCCGTTGAACGAGATGCTGCTCCCTTCCTTTATCTTGAAGTCTCGGATTATGATGTCCTGGAATGTGAAGCGGTAGCTGCCGTCGTTGATAGCATAACGGCCGAACAGCTCGACGTTGTCGTTAAACGTGTTGTAGTTCAGACGCATCGCTCCGGAACCTGTGGCCGTTATCTTGTCGCCGGCTGCGGGATCCATTATCACGTTCATCTTCAGCGACGGTGT
This sequence comes from Porphyromonadaceae bacterium UBA3318, assembly GCA_002361235.1. Classification (GTDB taxonomy): domain Bacteria; phylum Bacteroidota; class Bacteroidia; order Bacteroidales; family Muribaculaceae; genus Lepagella. The sequence goes on from DESI01000010.1 coordinate 79,266, forward strand.
GAGGGCAACGGACAGGTCCATCTCGAAGATTCCGGCTTCCTCCTCTTCCTCCGCAGGCTTCTTGAACTGGGTCTCGAACTCCTCCTGTTCCGTTATCACGGTCTCGACTTTCTTATGACTGTCGGTGAATGTCAGGAAGTCGTATTCTTCTGCCGTCTGTGTCTTCTCCATCGAGAAGGTGAAAGTTGAATTCGGTTCGGTCGTGGCGTCGAAACTTACGAGTGTATAGCCGGGATAACCGGATATACGTCCCGACCCCGATGCGAAAATGCGGCCCCACCAGGCCTGACCGGACGCGGATGTCATGTCGTAGCACAGCATCCGTTTTATATCCTTCAGGTTCAGGTCTATCTTGGCGTCGTGGAAGTATTCGTGGCTCACAGAGCCGGCCAGTACGCCGCCGTTGCCGTAACGGTCACTGATACGGAAGCCGGGTATCACTATCTTGTCTTCGTCAAACAATACCGAGTCCGAGCCGTAGTACGTCACGTTGGTATACCCAATCTTGATGGCTGCGGTATCGGCGAATGCCTTACCTGTCAGGCGTATCCTCTTGAAATTACCGTACAGGGTCAGGTCGGCCGAGCCGGCTCCCTCCACCTTTTCCATCACGTTGCTCAGGAACGGTTGTATCAGCGCTAAGTTAATCTTATGGGCGTCGAAATTGATGCGCAGCGAATCCTGCGTCACGAATATCTTGCCGTCCACCTTGGTGTACACGTCCCTGGCACCACCATTTATGTCGGCGCCGATACCCACCGCCTTGTTGGCGTTATCCCAATAACCCACAAGGTCTGCATCACCCACGTCGGCGCCGTTGTAACTGAAATTCTTCACATGGAGGCCTCGAGTCTCTGCCAATGGCGCTCCGCTGAACAGATTAGAGGCCACCGCCTGACCCGTGGCGTGGCCACCGAACGTCACATAGTTGATGTTCAGCGTGTTGAATATGTACGACAGATCTATATCCCTCAGATTGGCCACTAATTCGTCATCCGGCGAATCGGATGCCGCGCCCTGAATGGTCAGATACTGGTCGCCGTGATTAAGGCTTAGATTATCCACCGTCAGTCGCTTGTCGCTGAAACGAACCGTGGCCGGCGACATCCGCCACGTCTCGTTATTGATCACTATCTCGCTGGGGTTGATGGCAATATCCAGATCCTTCTTGCCAGCTTCATTGCTCACGATGTTCAGTCCGAGGTCGATGCTGCCTTTTTCCCTGCCGCTCTCCCCTTTCCATGCCAACAGACCGGACACCCGGTCGTTCAGCGCATGACCGTCAACGTCAAGATGCACATACTGGGTCTTTATCGGGTAATCGGCACCCACCTTTACAGTCATTCCGTTTGCAACGGTCGATTCGGCAGCTACATTCACGTTCTTGATCAGCTTGTTTCCGCCCTGAATCAGATACGGAGCGGATACATTCACGTTCATACGCCCGTTGTCCACGTTTCCATACAGACGCGCGGGCACTCCCGGACGCACCTTAAGGTTAAGCGCTTCGTATATCTTTGCGTCTGACTTGATGGTGAAGTCGTAATTAAGGCTGTTTACGTTGACTGGCTGTCTGACAGGCGCCTTGATATATGCCGGCAATGCCCGGGACAGTATGTCGGTGGCGAGCACCGGAAGGTCCTTGAACACGAACTGCCCCTGCACATTCCCGTCCATTACATCGCTCGCCAGGTCTATGCGCCTGATTTCATTTACGTTGCTGACATCGAGATTCAGATACGACAGCGCCAATGTATTTCCGTTTGCGGGTGTATAGTTTATGTCAGATATGCGGGCAAAGCCTGTGACATTGTCCTCGTTGTTACCGGTCGCTTTCACGTCGAGCGATGCCGCCTGAAACACCGGACTTTGCTTAGGCAATATGCCGAAGGCCCTGCAGTCAAGTCTCAGGTCGTTGCCCGTCACGTCCCATGTGGATGCGGCGCCGTCGAGCGTACAGTTAGCCGTCACCTCGCCGTTGGCCGCCAAGCCCGACACCTGCGCCTGCAGGTCGGTCTGCTTGCCCTTCTTCTGCGCTTCGACGTATATGTCGGTCAGCTCCTGACCGTTGACAAACATCGACGGAGCCTCGACCCTGACGTTGCCGTTGCTGCGCCGCAGGTCATTGAGTGTCAGGCCGACCTCTCCTTCTGCCTTGGCCTGGATCTGGCCGACAGGCTGCGAGGCTATGAGCGAACCGAGATCGAAGCCCTCGGTGTCTGCCATAAACTTGCCGTTTATGTTCTTGTCATGCAGATTTCCTCTCACGTCTAAGTTTATCAGTCCCTGATCTGTGGACACCAGCCCCTGGAACACGCCGCCCGACCCGGCCAGCGACACGCCGCCGTCGCCCTTCACCAGTATCTGGCCGGCCTTGGTCAGTATGTCGGCAGCACCGGTATCCTTCACACCCACTGCGTCAAGCACCTGGGCTATGTAACCGCCCTCTGCTTCCACTTCCAGGTCATCGGCAATAAGCTCCAGTTCTTCAGGCGTTGCAACACCTGACACATTGCCTCTGAAATTTATGTCGGCATTACCGTTATTGTCTGTCACAGACAGATTCTCGACTCTGAACCTGTTGACCGATCCATCTACATGAACGTCGATGTCATACTTTCCCGAAATCTGATCGAGACTCGGCAACAAGAATGCCAGCTCGCCAGGATGCAGGTTGTCGATGTTGACGATTACATCAAGATCGGCTTTCCTGAGGTCGTTGACAATGTTCCTGAATCCTGAGATGGGGAGTTTCTGATTGTTGACGCGCACCTTTGCATCAGACAGGTCGAGACGGAAGTTCCGCAGTTCTATTTCCTGCGGAGTCACGCTGGCGAAAAAAGACAGGCCGTCCACGTATAGTCCCGACTTCTCCCTGAAACTGAGGCGTCTTAGGTTCACCACATAGTCGTCGTTCTTAAGCCTGGGCATCGATATGTCCGCGCGCAGATTGCTTACTTTCAGATGATTGGGGTCCAACACATTCTGCGCCTTGACAGGTTGCCACAGACGGTCGAATCTCACATTCGACTTTCGAATCACGATGTTATGCAGCACAAGGTCGAACTTGGTCGGTTCATTTTTTTGCTGTTTCGGCTTAAAGGCATCGATTATGAACTGGATGTTAAGCGGCCCGCCCTCCCGGGCTTGTGTTATTCCGGCATCAAGGCCGATGATCTCTGCGTAAGTGATTTCTATTTTCTGCGATATCAGCAGTTTCCAGAAGGCCACTCCGGCTCCGAGGTCCTTTACCGATATACACTTCTGATTGCCGGGAGTACGGATTTCCACATCACTGAGTTGCAGTTCGTTGAACGGCATTATGGAAACATCGCCTATCGTGACCGGAGCCTTGAACAATTGTGTCAACTGTTTCTCCGCCTCATTGCGGATCAATTTCTGCACCGGAGGCATAGACATCGCGACATAAAGCAACACGACGATAGCCCCCACTGTAAGAATGGCGGCGAACAATATGCTGCGTGCTACACGATAGACACTCCTCACGGCTGTCATACCGCAAAATTACAAATTTTTTCTCACACTGAAAAACTTAGCCCACCAATCCCATCCCAATCCCATCCCTCATTCCGATTCATCCGTCACTCATCATAATAGTGGCATGGGCATTCAGTGCCACGCATCAGCTCTGACAAATAAATCTTACATTATCCGGTATCTTTACGGATTTCTATATCTTGCTACTGTTTTGTAATTTTACAGATAGTATTGCCACGTGTAGTATGTTGACGCCAGCCGTTATAGTGTTTAATTTCGCATACTAATTATAGCGCAAAGTGAGTCGAATAGGAACTGTGATGATAACTTTTGGCAGAAATGTTCAGATTGCAAGACAGACACTTAACATTTCGCAAGAGGAGTTGGCTTTCAGAGCCGGACTCCACCGCACATATATCGGTATGGTGGAACGTGCCGAACGGTCGATTTCACTCCAAAATGCCAAGAAGATTGCAGACGCGCTCAATTTAACATTAGACTCTCTATTGGAAAATGGCAAGAAGGAAAACAGTTAATAGAAACGGTATTTCACGCATTCAAATCGAAGGCTCGTTCAAAGATGCCTACGTCAGCTATGTATGTGTCCGATGCGGAAAGCCTAATTTTGTTAATATCGGGCAGACACTCATATCATCGGAAGATTTTGATGATTGCATTTGGGTGTGTGAACATTGCGGATTTATACATGCCGTAGACTCTCCGTTACCTTCAACATGGGTAAATTGGCAGCCGGAATATATTGAAGAAGACACTCCTACCGCCAATGCGTTCTGGACAGCGTTTTTCAGACAAGCGACATTACATCCGGAGTATTATTGGAAAAAATGCAATGTATGCGGCAGAATATTACCTTGGGCAGATTTTGCGAAACACACCGGTTGGGGTCCATTGGAAAAGCAAATGGAATGCAGAAGTTGTAAGGCTGCAATCAACGCAATAGGAAATCCAAGACGGACAACTGAGCAACACCGCGAGAGTTCAATCAGAAGAAGGATTGCCGACATGTTTGTTGCAGAAGAAAACGAACGCATTGACGTTGCGGAATTATTTGAAAGATTCGGCGGCAAATGTTTCAAGACCGGCATCCCTTTGGACATCAATGCGACAGACACATGGCACATAGACCATATAATGCCCTCAAAATATCTATGGCCCCTGACAGTCAGAAATGCAGCGTTGTTGTCAAGCGAAGCAAATGAAAACAAGAAGGCGATGTGGCCAAGTCAGTTCTATACGCCCCAGCAGTTAGTGGAATTGTCACGTATAACAGGTGCTGATTTAGAGATGCTGTCAAGTCCTACACCGATAATAAATCACAATATCGATGTAAATAAGGGAGTGGACAGATACCTGACAGTGCGCAACAGTAATGACGCATTGCCGAAACGCGTTGCGGATATTCGAAAAGTTTTGGAAGATTACAAATTAGTTGATCTGTTAGATGAACAACATAAAAAGATGTTGGGATATTAACTACCAGAGCACCAGATATTGATGGTCAGTAACTGTTCCTATGTCTTTTATTCCGAACTTATTACAGTGCGCCACGCTTTCAGAGAACAATTCCCTGCCCTGAAAATAATTGGAAGCTATGGTAAGTAGTGTGGTTCCCATATCGCACTTTTTACTTTTACCCAGATGGAGAACAAAAACTCCATCATCTTTTAATCTATCTTTAGCCTGACGGAATATGCAATCGTAAATACGCATATCCTTTTTCTGAATTTCATCTACATATCTGGGAGGCATCGATATAAAATCTTGCTTTTCCCAGCCGCTAAACCACAACCGTATCCAATTGGCGGAATAAAAACGAGTGCTGTCAAAAAATGGCGGTGAGGTTATGATTGCATCCAAATCAGACACTTCATCGGGCCATTCGGTCGTAGAATCCTGAAGGAAGATTCTGCCCGGAACGAAATCATTCGGGATTGCAACTGAAAAAGATTTCTTTACTTTATCACGCAACTTATCAATAACACTCTTATATACAAACTCTCCCGAGGGAGCGTATGGCGTTATCGGGTGTGACTTGCGGGAAAGCGCATAAGGACGGTTGCCATGAAGAATATGCAACATGGATGCGAGCACAGTCATCTCCGACGGATTGACAGGAGGTTCGTTGGTAAAGAATTGGCGAGCCAATAAAATCTCCTTAAAAGTGTCGGGATGATAATACTCTTTTAAGGATTTATTCAATCCGAAATTTCCATGAATTTCTTGATATTCTGATGAAACGTTATTATTCAAAATAAAAGACTCCAAACGAGTTATATATCGCTCAGCTTGCGTTAGGGAACCCAACCCGACCTTAGCCTGAGAGATATAGTAGGCCATTGCACTGATATCCATACCCATAGAATATCTACCGTTCAAGGCGGCTTCAAAGGGTATGGTTCCGACTCCGCAAAACGGATCAAACATTCGCCCGCCGACAGGCACAAACGTCTCTACTAAAAGGTGTGCTATCGACGGCTTTAGTTTACCTTGATACGAACACAATGAATGATTGATATGTCCCCAGTTCTTTTTTGAAAAGGGTTCCTGTTGGTGTGGCAGTTCATTCTTAAAATGACGCCAATTATCAATCCATTCGTCTTGTATCATACCTTGATGTATTTGAGAGTAATGAGAAATTGTGATAATACACTGCCGTTTCGCGATCGGCGGGTGCGCAGAACCTGATTGCTCTCCAAATTATAGCCCAATGTCTCAAGCAGTTCTATAAGTATCTTATCTGTAGGAATATGTATGTCGCAGAAAATAGAGTCGCCTAAATCAATTAAAATCCGGGCGCCATTTTTCAACTTAGAAGCAAGCCCGGAGAAAACCAGCATCATTTCGCTGAAATAGCAAACCGCCATCAAGGGTATGCGCTTATCGTACGCATTCTCCTTGAGTTCAGTGATGACACTGTTTAAGAGTGGACTCGATTCACATATTGAATAGGCCTCACGATAGGAGGATTTAACATCGTTTATACCGCTTGTCAGGATTTCATCTCTGAGAATGCGAAGATCGGCATCGGTTTTCAGACGTCCTAAAAACCACAACTCCAGTTTGGTATTTCGAATGTAGTTGGTACCGTTAAGGTATGGAGGACTTGTTATTACTGCGCCTATGTCAGAAATGTCTGCCCCTCCTATCGCCTTGGCATTCGGGGAAATACATTTGTGAGAAGCCGACAATCTATAATCAAAATTTAGAATATCCTCATAAATTTCTGAAACCTTTACAGGCAACACGTCAGAAATATATTTAACTTCAGTCTCCCTCTCCTTACTGGTCTTGAATCTAAGGTCTCCCTGTTTCTTTAAGAAAGAGACCGGCACTAAGATTGCACAAACGGCAATGTTTAGCAAAGAGCGGACAAGAGCGTCCTCCTGTTCTTTGATTCTGTAGGATAATTGTAAAATGTTTTTGAGAACTGCGTCATCAAAGTATTTACTTTTTCCAAATACATTCCGATATGCCTTCATCAAGTTGGAATCAACAGGGCCAAGAGAAGACATAACATTTTCATAGGCCCTCAAAAAATCAATGGCAAGACACTTGCGCTTCTCTATCGGCAAAGACTGGACCTCGATTTTTGCAGAAATTAATGAGCGTAAAAGCGGATTGATTTCAGAATACACAGTATCAAGCCCCATACTATCAGCTGCGAAGACAGTAGTGCCCGTTCCTGCAAACGGCTCATAAACTAATGTATCGGAAATATTATTGGTTTCGATGAGGGTCTTGACGAAACTTGGAGAATACCCTTCAATATATGGATACCATCTCTGGAACGGATCATTTTTACCTGCCTTGAATGTAACCTCGGCCGGGAGTATTTTTTTTCTCTTGATTGCATCAGATGCAAGATATTTCGCCTGCTGACTAAGTGTCCTGTGTTCCGTGTATGCCAATTCTGACAATTCCTTCAAAGAATTTACTCCGATAAGATTCCTTATATCATTTGACGATAAATCAGAGAGAGAAGAATAAAGATCCTCCTCTTTATCGTTAAAGGAAATAGTGAGGGTCTTGGACTCACCTTCGACGAATGAGATAGTTTTGAAAAACTGCATCGAAGTAAATAATAGAATATGTTAATTACATCGCGAAATTAATAATAAATTCTGAACACACCAAAATTTGCAAACCTTATGAGTTCTGCCTTATGAGTTCTGTATATGCCTGTTTGTATTTATTTTTGGATAACAGCAAAAAAAATGGTAATTTTGCGGTATGATGGGTAAAGAGAAACCTACGGTGATACTGGGCATCGAGTCGTCGTGCGACGATACCTCGGCGGCGGTGATAGTCGACGGGATATTGCGCAGCAACGTCATTGCGAGCCAGAAAGTGCATGAGAGTTACGGCGGCGTCGTGCCGGAACTCGCGTCGCGGGCGCACCAGCAGAACATAGTGCCGGTGGTGTCCGACGCGTTGCGTCAGGCCGGCGTTGACAAACATGACCTGAGCGCCATAGCCTATACGCGCGGTCCCGGCCTGCTCGGCTCGCTGCACGTGGGCACCTCGTTTGCCAAAGGTCTTGCCATTGCGCTCGACATCCCGCTGCTGGACGTGAACCATCTGCATGGCCATGTGCTGTCGCACTTCATCCGCAACAACGCCGACGACCCGGTGCCGGAGTTCCCTTACCTCTGTCTGCTGATTTCGGGCGGCAACTCCCAATTGGTCGTGGTGGAATCTCCTTACAAGATGAATATCATAGGCCAGACCATCGACGACGCGGCCGGCGAGGCCTTCGACAAATGCGCCAAGGTAATGGGCCTCCCCTATCCCGGCGGCCCGCATATAGACCGCCTCGCGCAGGAGGGCGACTCGAAGCGTTTCAAGTTCGCAAAGCCGAACATGCCGGGCTTTGATTACTCGTTCAGCGGATTGAAGACATCGTTCCTCTATACCCTGCGCGACAATGTGAAGAATGATCCGGTCTTCGTGGAGAACAACAAGGCAGACCTATGTGCCTCTCTGCAGAAGACCATCATCGATATATTGCTCTCCAAACTGAAGGCGGCTATCCGCGAGACCGGCGTGAAGCATGTGGCCATAGGAGGAGGCGTATCGGCCAACGGAGGCATACGCCAGGCTGTGGCCGACCTATGCCGAGACATGGACGTCACCGCATGGATTCCGCCGCGTCAGTTCACTACCGACAACGCCGCCATGGTGGCCATGGCCGGTTACTTCAAATACCTTAACCACGATTACAGCTCGCTCGCCATCCCTCCTTTCGCGCGCGTAACCGTTTGACATCATCCTATGAAAACCCCGAACGACACTCCCGACAAGGATCCCGGCACGGAGAAAGATCTCCATAACGAAACCCGTACCGTCACCATATACGGCTACACCGAGGAGGAACTTGCCGACATCATCAAGCACTTCAGGAGCCAGCTCCCTGATTTTGTCAGCATGGTCACCACCACACTCAATCTTGTCACCAGGGTTCTGCTGACAGGCTCTCACCATGCTGTGGAACTTCTGCGGTTCAAGATGAACCGGTTCCAGCAGCAGCTCATGGACCTGTTCAACGAGGAATTCGTGTCGACACAGGACCTGACCATGTCGGAGGTATTAGGTCAGCTGCTGAAGGAGCGCGAGCTGACCGTGGCCTGCGCCGAGAGTTGCACCGGCGGCAACATCGCACACAAGATTACGCAGATTCCCGGATCGTCGGCCTATTTCTTGGGCAGCGTGGTGAGCTACAGCAACGAGGTGAAGGCCAATGTACTGAAGGTTGGCCGAAACAATCTGTCGCGCTTCGGTGCCGTCAGCAAACAGGTGGTCGAGGACATGGCCCGTGGAGCCGCATCGCTGATGAGGGCTGACTGTGCGATGGCCACGTCTGGCATCGCCGGCCCCGAAGGAGGTACAAAGTTCAAGCCTGTCGGTACGGTCTGGATGGCCGTAAGATATAACGACACCACCGTATCGGAGCTGATTCAGTTCAAGGGTGACAGAAACCAAGTGATTGAATCGGCAACGAACCATGTGATGTTCATGCTGATCAAGATGTTAAGGAACTCCTATATAGTGCAGGAGGAAATCAACGACGACTAAACAGATATTAAATATTAGATATTAATATTAAATATTAGATACCGGATAATAGATATTATATTAGATACAGAATAATTCATCTTCCTTTATGAACCGGGTGAAAGTCCCGGACAGTCCCGCTACGGTTACAGTCCGACCTTGGAAGATGACAATTTTCTACGCGGATGGAAAATTATTTACACTCAATCAGACACACATCGGCAATAGCGCTGCTTCTTATGGTCTCCGGCTCGATTACCGCCGGCCAAAAGCCCGACAGCGCATCAGTCACTCTTCAGACTCTTGAAGTCACATCTGCCAAAGCTCCGAAGGAAGTTGTCTCGGTAGCCCCGACGCACACCATCGCCAATCAGGACCTCGATAAGATGGGCATCACCGGCATCTCTGACGCCATTCACCGTATGCCCGGCGTCATACTCCGTGACTACGGCGGTGCAGGAGGTCTCAAGACAGTTTCAATACGAGGTCTCGGTCCACAGCACACCGGCGTCAGCTACGACGGCGCGCAACTCGGCGACACCCAGTCCGGACAGATAGACCTCTCCAGATATTCGCTCGACAACGTCAGCGACATCTCCATGGTGATAGGCGACAACGAGGATATCTTCGTGCCGGCACGTACGGCGGCGGCATCCTCGTCTATCATGATTTCATCATGGAATCCTGTGATGGGCGACAGCAAGCTAAATCTCACCGCCAAACTGACTGCCGGGGCATTCGGATACGTATGCCCCTATATCAGAGTCGGTTCGGGCATCGGCGACAATATGGCGTGGCTGGTCACAGGCGACTACATCCACAGCAACAACAACTACACATTCTCCATCCCCAACGGCAGCGAGACGGTAAAGGAACGTCGCAGCAACTCCGACATCGACAACGGACACATCGAAGCAAACTTCCGGTGGAAACCGAACTCAGCCTCCACGCTCAACGTGAAGTACTACTACTTCGATTCGTTCCGCCATCTGCCCGGCCCGGCCATCCTGTACAACAACGAGAGCCACGAGGCGCTGAAGGACGTGAACATGTTCGGTCAGGCGCAATACCGCACCCGCCTGTCAAAAATCTTCTCGCTCAATGTATTGGGCAAGTTCAACTGGAGCAAGAACAGATACACCGACCGAGACGGCAAATATCCGGGCGGCGTGCTCGACAACCGCTATATTCAGCGCGAGGCATACGGCGCGGCCACGCTGCTGTGCGCGCCTGTCACGGGGCTGTCGCTGTCGTATGCGTTCGACTATTTCTACAACGACCTGCACAGCAACCTGAAACAGCACAACCGCCCGCACCGCAACTCCATTCTCCAGGGCCTCAACGCCAAGTACCATTACCATTGGTTTACGGCCACCGCCCGTGCCCTGCTTTCTATATACCGGGACTTTCCGGGCGACGGCGAGAAGAAAATAAGCCACACCCGGCTCACTCCATCGGCGGGCGTATCATTCCAGCCCTGGATGAATCAGAACTTTTTCATACGCCTAAACTATAAGGGTATATTCCGGATGCCGACTTTCAACGAGCTGTATTTCGACCATTTCGGTTCTATCAATCTGAATCCCGAAATAACCGACCAGTTCAACGCCGGTCTGACCTATAACCTGAAGCCGCAGAGCCGGATCAGCAACCTGAACGTGACGGTGGACGGCTACTATAACCGCATCAAGAACAAGATCGTGGCCGTACCCTACAATATGTTCGTATGGACCATGACCAACCTTGGCCGCGTCGAGGCTTACGGCATCGACCTCGCGCTTAACGCTGAATTCCCGATATATGCGCGTCAGAGCATCATATTCAACGGCAACTACAGCTGGCAGAAGGCTCTCAGCAGGACATCACGCGACAAACTGGACTGGAACAAGCAGTTGCCATACACTCCCGTCCATTCCGGCGCGTTCTCCGTGGCATGGGAGAATCCCTGGGTGTCGATTGTAGCGCATTCCTACGGCTGTTCGGCGCGTTACTCCTCCACTAACAATCTCCCGAGCACGCGCCTGCACGGATATATGGAGTTCGGCTTCGCGGCATATCACACCTTCCGGTTTAACGGCCACGAACTTCAGCTGCGTGCCGACCTTATCAATGCCTTCGACGCTCGCTATGAGATTGTGGCACGTTATCCCATGCCCGGCAGGTCGTGGACCGCATCAATAAGATTCACTTTATAATATTATAATAATAACTCAATTACAACAAACACTAAAAAATTATGTTGAAGCAATTCTTATCGGCTGCCGTCGTTGTGGCAGCCATGTCAGCCCTGACAGCGTGCGACAGCGACAACAAGCACGACTACGAGCCCAACCCCGACCAGCCCAAGTATTCGGCCGGCGCTTACTTCCTGAACCAGGGAAATTACTACAGCGGAGGCATCGAGGGCGGCCTCTACTCGCTGGACTACACCACCGGCACCATGGCCAACAACATATTCAAGGCCGCCAATGGCAAGTCATTGGGCGATACTCCCCAGTGCGGCGTATGCTACGGATCGAAAGTATATATCGGTGTATACGAGTCGCAGTGCATCTTCATCCTTGACAAATATACCAACAAGGAGATCAGCTGCCTGCGTCTCAAAGGCATGAAGCAGGGTTCGCAGCCCCGTTCCATGGTGGCATACGGCGGCAAGGTTTATGTGGCCATGTACGACGGCTATGTAGCACGTCTGGACACCACCACGATGCAGATAGACAAGAGCGTCCAGGTAGGCCCCAACCCCGAAGTCATCGGTATATACAACAATAAGATATATGTGCCGAATTCCGACGGTATGAACTACCCTACCTATGGTACTACGGCCAGCGTGATCGACATCGATTCATTCACAGTTACAGCCGAATTGAATAACGTTCCTCTGAACCCCGCCGAGTTCCAGGCCAACAAGGACGGCCTTTACCTGCTGGCCAAGGGTAATTACCAGGACATCCCCTCCAAGATCTACAAGGTCGAAGGACTGGAATTCAAGGAGATTGCCGAAGCATCGATTATGGCTGTGGATGAGGACAAAGTCTACTATGTCAACGCACCCTTCACCGATGACGTCAAGGTCACATACGGCTACTACGACATCGCAAATGACATGAACCAGGAATGGAGAATCCAGCAGGTGGACTATCCCAACAACATCGCCATCGACCGCATCGGCGGCAAGATGTTCATATCCTCCTATATCATGGACGGCAAATATCCCTCGTACACCGCTCCCGGCTATGTCAACGAGTACACACTTGACGGCAAATTCGTCAAGAAGTATGACATCGGCGTAGGCCCTGCTGCCATCTTCTTCGACAAGTATTGAACAGAAACCTTATAACATATAACTACGTGGAGGGTGCGCCGGCGTACTCGCGACAGCGCATCCTCCGCTTCTACTTGATATTATGGTTGATAAACTGAAGCATTGCATATCTACTCTGGGGGTTATCGTTCTGCTATCCGCTTGCGCACATAAATCCGGTGAATCAGCACAAGGCACTGACATTATGACCCATGCGGAAAACCTTACCATCGTGGACGGCGACGGCTATTCGTCGGTGGACATCCGCAACCCGTGGGATACTACCCGGATGCTGGCGCAGTACATTCTGCTGAACGAGGGCAGAGACGTTCCCGAAGGCATCGACACGCAGTCGCGCAAGGTAATCCATACACCGGTAAAAAATGCTTTGGTTTACTATAACATACACGTGTCGCTGCTTCATGAGTTAGGGGCGCTTGACCGGGTGGGCGGTGTCTGCGATTCTGAATACATCACCGACTCCGTGGCCGGCCAACGTGTGGCTCAGAAACAAATTCAGGATTGCGGTCTCAGTTATCAGCCCAACATCGAGGCCATCATGAAACTTCGTCCCGACGTAATCGTGCTGTCGCCCATGGAAAACGGCGACACCCACGGCAAGCTGGCCAACATGAACATTCCCGTACTTGAGGCGGCCGATTATCTCGAGCCTTATCCCTTGGGACGGGCGGAATGGATGAAGCTTTACGGACGCCTGGTAGGCAAAGGTGCCGAAGCGGACAGCCTGTTCGCCAGGACCGAAAAGGAATACAACGACATCGTATTCAAGACGGCTCTGTGCAGCAATCTTCCAAAGGTATTGTTCGACGGGACATATAGCGGTGTCTGGAATGTTCCTACGTCCCGCTCGGCTACGGGAACGCTGATCCGCGACGCAGCCGGCTACAATCCTTTCGATGACTACAACGATTCCGGAAGTGCGAAACTCGCTCCCGAGGAGGTGATATACAAGGCCGCGGATGCCGACGTCTGGTTTGTCAGATACTTCTCAGACACCCCTATGACTCTGGAACAGTGGGGCAAGGAGGACAAGAACTATTCACGCTTCAAAGCGTTCAGGGATGGCAACGTATGGGGATCGAACACCAGATGCAGCGGTGTATTCGATGACGCGGCATTCCATCCGCAGTGGATATTGGCCGACATGGCACTGATTCTGCATCCCTCACTGCAGGGAATTAAAATTCATAAACATTACTATCAGCGACTTAAGTGAATCTCTCTAAGAAATTAATATTCGCGCTGCTTATTCTGTGCGCTGCGGCGATGTTCCTGTGCAACCTCTTTTTCGGGGCTGTGCACATCGACGCATCCGAGGTGTGGAACGCGCTTAAGGGCAACGACCGCGACAGCATCATTTCCTACATCATATTTGAAAACCGTCTGCCCCAGGCCGTGACGGCACTGTTGGGAGGCGCGGCATTGGCGGTAACGGGACTTATGCTTCAGACTGCCTTCAGCAACCCGCTGGCGGGACCGTCCATTCTCGGCATCAGTTCCGGAGCAAGTTTAGGCGTGGCTTTGGTGATGCTTGCATTGGGAGGCACCATATCCATCGGCAGCTCGAGCATCGGCGGCTATGCGGCCATAATAGTTGCCGCCTCCATCGGCAGCCTTGCCATTACCGGATTGCTTACTTTGATTTCCCTGCGTGTCCGCAACAATCTGATGCTTCTGATTGTGGGAATCATGACGGGTTATCTCACTTCGTCGGTAGTCACGTTGCTGTCATCGCTGACAAACGAACAGAGCCTGCAGGGATATGTAATATGGGGAATGGGATCGTTCGCACAGGTATCGCTGCAACAGCTTCCCATGCTTTCCATCCTGATCATAATGGGCCTGCTTGGCGCCATGCTGATGGCAAAGCCCCTCAACATCCTGCTATTGGGCGACAATTACGCTTTGAACTTAGGCATACGCGTGGAGCGCGTCAAGACATGGCTGCTGATTGTCACCGGTCTGCTGACGGCGGTTGTGACTGCTTTCTGCGGCCCGATCTCGTTCATAGGACTGGCTATGCCACACATCGCGCGTCTGATTACACGCACCGACAATCACTGGGTGCTGATGCCGGCCACCATGCTTGTAGGTGCCATCGTGGCCTTGGGATGCAACTGTCTCTCCGTGATGCCGCAAAGCAACGTAATTCCCCTCAACGCCCTCACCCCGATTGTCGGTGTCCCGGTAATCCTATACGTAATCCTCGCCGGATACCGTAAATAGTTTATAAAGTTGACAAAAAAGTTGATAAAGTTAAGAAAGTTTAGATAAATGTGTTGACTCACCTATGTCGCCACTATTATCTTAACTTTATAAACTCTATAAACTTTCTAAACTAATCAGTCAGCCATCGCCGGGTCAGCAGGCCGTAATGGTCGATGCGGCGGTCGCGGAAGAATGGCCACCACTGGCGCACGTTCTCGCAGCGCTGCATGTCCACATCCACCACGTGTTCGCAGGCTTCGTTGTCGGGCGCCATGAACAGTATCTCACCCTGCGGCCCGGCTACGAAACTGCTGCCCCAGAAGTCTATACCTGACGTCTGGCCCGACGGATCCTCCTCGAAGCCGTTGCGGTTCACCGACACAACCGGCAGTCCGTTTGCGACGGCATGACCGCGCTGAACTGTGATCCACGCCTCGCGCTGACGCGCTTTCTCATCATCTGTGTCATCGGGATTCCACCCTATCGCCGTGGGATAAATCAGCATCTCCGCTCCACGCATGGCCATCAGGCGCGCGGCCTCGGGATACCACTGGTCCCAGCAAACCAATACGCCGAGACGACCCAATGATGTCTGAATCGGCTCAAAACCGAGGTCTCCTGGCGCGAAATAGAATTTCTCGTAGAAACCGGGATCATCGGGTATGTGCATCTTGCGGTACTTGCCGGCCATTTCGCCGTTGGTGTCGAACACCAATGCCGTGTTATGATACAGCCCGGGAGCGCGACGTTCGAACACACTCGTCACCAGCACCACATTGTTGGTCATGGCGGCGTTGGCGTAAAACTCGGTGAAGTCGCTGGGAATCTCCTCGGCCAGCGCGAAGTTCTCAACATCCTCCATCTGGCAGAAATACAGCGAGTCGTGCAGTTCGGACAGCACGATCAGCTGTGCCCCCTCGGAGGCAAGACTCTCTATGGCAGTCAGGTTCCGGGCGCGGTTGGACTCCACATCGGATGTGAACGAATGCTGTACTATTCCTACTTTAATTTTTCTGTTTGTCGTCATAACAATTGCATTGTGCTGCAGTGCAGCGATCCTCCCTGTTTTATCAACGTAGTGCAGTCCACCGGCACTATCTTGCGGTCGTGATATGCCACCGACAGCATCATTACCGCCATCTCGTCCTTAAGCGGCTGTTTATATACCGGTACATACACGGCTTTCTCCGTCACCAGATAATTGGCGTATGTAGCCGCCAGACGATTACCTTCCTCATCATATATGGCGTCGGGTAATGGCAGTTCCACAAGATGATAAGGCTGTCCGTCGGCAGTACGCAATGCCTTCAGTTCATCACGCATCTTTACCAACGACTCGTTCATTTCCTCTCCCGGACCGCAATAATATATCACTTCTCCTGGGGCAAGTCGCGCTAATGTGTCTATATGCGAATCGGTGTCGTCACCCTCGATATGTCCGTGCTCCAGCCACAGGAACCTTGTGAAGCCAAGACGCTTATGCAATATATCCTCTATCTCGCTTCGCGTATATGTGGGATTACGGTTGGGATTCAGCAGGCATTCCGACGTGGTGAGCAACGTACCCTTTCCGTCGGTTTCCACCGATCCTCCTTCAAGGATGAAGTCGCGGCAGTCAACATACCCTTCATGCGGAATCACATCGTGCTGTGCCATGAACGCCGTGGCCTGATTGTCCTTGCCTGCGGCAAACTTCAGTCCCCATGCGTTGAAGCCGAAATCCATAGTCAGCACTTCGCCGTTGTCCGCGTTAATGACCGACAAGGGACCGTAATCGCGAGTCCACGTGTCGTTGCATACGTAACACAGGTATTCCACATTGTCCAGCAGTTTTACATCGAAACCGTTCCGATCAAACCATTTCATCAGGAATGTCATGGTTTCCTGCCGGTTGGCCGTGAGCATCAGCACCTTGTCGCCGGTCGACACGAACGCGGCTGTAAGTCGTGCGAACTGCTCGCGCGCTTCCTCTATCACGTCGCCCCAGTCGGTATCGATATGAGGCCATGACATTAGTATCCGACCGCAACTTTCCCACTCTGCAGGCAACCGCTTGTTGATATATTCCAGTCCCTTGTTCTTCACTTCGGATATCGTATTTGCTTATTTTGTGAAGGCATTCCAGCCCTGGGCGCGTATGGGCATCTCCTGACCGTCACGTGTTATCATGGCCGCACCGAGGTCCTTATCGGTGACGTATCCAATCACCTTCACGCCCTCCAGCTTCTCGACATTCTCATTGTCGGTCAGAGGCACCGTGAACAGCAGCTCGTAATCCTCGCCGCCGTTCATGGCAGCAGTAACCATGTTCATGTTGAATTCTTCGGCCATGCATGCTGTCTGATAGTCGATGGGAATACGGTCTTCATAAACACGGCAACCCACATCCGACGCCTTGCATATATGCAGCAGTTCGGACGACAGACCGTCGCTCACATCCATCATGGACGTGGGATGAATGCCCTTGTCTTTCAGCATCTTCACTATGTCCTTGCGTGCCTCGGGCTTAAGCTGGCGCTCCAGAATGTATTCCTTGCCTGCGAAATCCGGCTGAAACGGCTCCTGCGTCTTGCGCTCGGCAGCGACGCGGTTCTCGCGCTCCAGCAACTGCAGTCCCATGTACGCTGCCCCGAGGTCGCCACTGACGCATATCAGGTCAGTGGGCTTGGCGCCGTCGCGATACACTATCTCGTCTTTCTTTCCCTCGCCTATACAGGTCACGCTTATAACCAGACCGGTAACGGATGCGGAAGTATCTCCGCCCACCAGGTCCACGCCATACAGGTCACAGGCCAGACGGATGCCGGAATACAGTTCCTCGATATGGTCAACGGTAAAACGGCTCGACACACCGAGGCTCACCACTATCTGCTTGGGCGTGCCCATCATGGCGTAGATGTCGCTGAAGTTAACTATCGCGGCCTTATAGCCGAGGTGCTTAAGCGGAACATAACGCAGGTCGAAGTGAATGCCTTCCAGCAGCAGGTCAGTCGTGACCAGCACTTCCTTGTCACCATACGACAGCACCGCCGCGTCGTCGCCCACACCCTTCCGGCTCGACTCGTTGCGCAGTGGGAAATCCTTTGTCAAAAGGTCGATGAGTCCAAACTCACCGACCTCAGATATCTCTCTTTCTTTACTCATTATGCTATGTGTAAGAAATTGACTGTCACATATCTTAACGATATGACGTCATACTCAATATTAAAGACGCTCCAGCATCTTCTGTATGATGTGTGTCATCACGGGCTGAGCCTTTACGGCTGCCTTCTGCACCTCCTCGTGTGTAGGCACCTCGCGGATATCCTTGCCGCCGAGGTCGGTGATTACCGACACGCCGAACACCTTCATGCCGGCATGGTTGGCCACGATTACTTCGGGAACAGTTGACATACCCACTGCATCGCCGCCTATCACACGGAAGTATTCATATTCTGCCGGAGTCTCGAATGTCGGGCCGGGGGTACCTACGTACACGCCGTGCATCAGCCGTATGTTGTCCTCGGCTGCGATAGCGTCGGCCATGTCTATAAGTGCGGTATTGTAAGCCTCTGTCATGGCAGGGAAACGCGGGCCAAGCTCATTGTAGTTCTTGCCACGCAGCGGATTCTCGGGGAACAGGTTGATGTGGTCGGTGATCACCATCACGTCGCCCACCTTGAACTCCTTGTTCATGCCGCCCGATGCGTTGCTGACAAACAGCGTCTCTACGCCCAGAGCCTTCATGACACGCACGGGGAAGGTAACTTCCTTCATGTCGTAGCCCTCGTAGTAGTGGAAACGACCCTGCATGGCCACGATGTATTTGCCGCCGAGGTTACCGAATATGAGCTTGCCGCTGTGTCCCTCCACAGTAGATACCGGCATGTTGGGGATAGTGTGGTAGTCTATCTCCTTCTTTATCTCTATATAGTTCACCAGGTCGCCAAGTCCCGTGCCGAGGATCACTCCGATTGCGGGAAGCTCACCTACTTCTGCGCGGATATATTCCGCGGTCTCGCTGATTTTTTCCAAATATGTCTTTTCCATCGTATTGATTTATGATGTGGACATCGCTGCCCGATTAATATGTCTGAATTCAGTTTTCTATCATTTATGCTTCAATGCGCGCCTTCAGGTCGCGTATGAAGTCGCTGCCGTCCTGCTTGTGCATCATCTGCACCGCTATCGGCAGATAAAACGTTAGAGGCTTCAATTTTGTTGGCACATAGGGGTTATATGCCAGCCGGACAGCATCCTTTTCGGTGGTGACTATCATCTTGCGCTCTCCGGTCAGCGAATCGAATTTTTTCTTTATATTCTCGATGTCCTTGCGCTGGAAATCGTGATGGTCGGGATAATGACACACCACAACCTTGAAGGGATAGTTCCTGAAATACCGGACGAATCCGCGCGGATTGGCTATCCCCGTCAGCAACAGCACTGTGTCACGCTCCGTGAGGCTGCCCAAAGTGACATGATAAGGCTTGTCGTCCGGGAACACAGGCAACAGTCCGCCGTACACCACCTGCGAGAAGAAAAGGCTCTGGTAAGGTCTCGGATTCAGACCCTTGGTTGCCTGGTCGCCGCCCAGCTCCTTGCATATCAGCCTCACGTCGATGGGCGATATCTGTGCGGGGCACTTGGTCACCACCACCATGTCGGCGCGTTCCACCTGCTTCCAGTTTTCGCGGAGGCGTCCCAACGGCAGCAGATGGTCGCGGTAGATGGGCCGGTTATAGTCCGACAGCAGTATCGATACCTTCGGCTTTACAAACCGGTGTTGGGACGCGTCGTCAAGCAGTATCAGCTGTATGTCCGGGAACTGACGCAGCAGTTCCGAGATTCCGTGCCTGCGGTTCTCGCATACCGCCACCTTGACCTGATTGCCGAACTTGTGGTATATCTGCAACGGCTCGTCACCCACGCTATCGGGCGTACTGGTGGAATTGGCCAGCAGGAAGCCCTTGGTCTTGCGTTTGTAGCCTCGCGACAGGACTGCAATGTTGTATGTCATGCACAGCTCGTTGATGATATACTCAACGTGCGGCGTCTTGCCGGTACCTCCCACCGTGATATTCCCCACGCTCACTACCGGAACGTCGTATTCCACCACAGGTAGCAGCTTGTTGTCGAACATCCAGTTACGCACAGCCATCACGCCCCCGTACAACCATGATACGGGTTTCAACAGCCATGATATTATCTGATTGCGTGACGGCATCGTGTGTGTGTTTCCGGTTTTAGTTCAACTTGCGGTTACTTGCCTGTGAATTCAATCTTGATGTCGGCCATACGCGCCTGAATCCGTTCGCGGCGAAGCAGCTCGCGCATCTTCATTATCATCATCTCCTCGGGCTTAGGCTCGAGCATCTGACGCATTGCCGTCATCGACGACAGGTTGGAGGGCAGCATGTCCCAGAACGACGGTTTGTACTCGGGATAAGCGGCCACGTTGTATTTGTCCAGTATCTTAGCCTTTGAAGCCACCCATTCTATGGCATCGTTCAGACTGCCGATTGAGTCTACCAGGCCGATTCGCTTTGCCGAAACGGCATCCCATACGCGACCCTCGGCTATACGCTTCACGGCCGGAACGCTCATCTTGCGACCCTTCGCCACACGGCCCACGAAGTCCTCGTAGCCACGGTCAACATACTGCTGCATCACACCCTTCATCTCGTCAGTCATACTTTCGGTCAGACTCGGGAACTGTGCGTTGGGATTGGTCGATACTGTCTGCGGATTGACGCCCAGCTTATCGGCCAGACCCTTGACGTTCGGAATCAGGCCGAATATGCCTATCGAACCGGTTATGGTCAGCGGATTTGCGAAGATTTTGTCTGCACCTGCCGAGATCCAGTAACCGCCGGATGCCGCGTATGCACCCATCGATACGGCCAGTGGCTTACCCTTGGACTGGAAATAATCCAGAGCCTCGCCTATCTGGTCGCTGCCGAAAGCCGAACCGCCGGGCGAATTGACGCGGAGCACCATACCCTTGACATTGTCGTCATCGGCCAGCTCGGTAATGATCGGTACGAGATTATGGTAGTTGATTCCATCCTGACTCACGTCGTTTATCTCGCCCACGGCATACAGCACCGCGATGCGGTTATTGCTGTCGTATGCGGTGGACCAGGGCACCTGCTTGACAAGCGTGCCGGGACTTACGAAATTCACATCGTCCACATCCTGACCGGTCAGTGCCGCGAACTTGGCATTGATGGTACGTTCATATACGAGAGAATCCACCAATCCGGCCTCAACAGAAGTTTTTGCGGGCGCGAACGAGATGTATTCCTTCGACACCAGCGAGTCTATTTCTTCAGGACTCACTCCCTTCCGGGTCTCGCTTATATTCTTTTTAATCACGCCCCACATGTTTCCGAGCAATGTGTCCATCTGCGCGCGGGCCGGATCGCTCATGCTGTTCATTATGTAAGGCTCTACGGCCGACTTGAACGTGCCCACCTTCACCACCTGGAACTCGACGCCGAGTTTATCAAGCAGATCCTTGTAATAAAGCACCGTCGACGACATACCCTGCATCTCCATCATACCCTGCGGGTTCATGTACACGCGGTCGGCTGCGGATGCAATCAGATACGTTCCTGTGGTATAGGTGTCGGCGTAGGCATACACTTGCTTTCCGCTCTTCTTATACTTCAGCACTGCCTGACGTATGGCATAGCATGCGGCCGGACTTGCCTCAAGCGCACCGCACTTCAGGTAAACGGCCGAGATATTGCGGTTGCGTGCGGCTTCTTCCAGTGCCTCCACTATCACGTTGAGGTTCTGAGGCTTGTTCAGGTTTCCCTTAACAAGCGACGTGAAGTCGGGAGCCTTTGCCGATTCCCGCTCGCTGATTGCTCCGCTCAGGTCAATGGTCAGGATGCTCTTGGACTTAAGCTGTTCCGCATCGCCCATTTCCGAAGCGATGCCGCTCCCTATCATCCCGAACAGCAGTATCATTGACGACACCACGACCAGCACCAGGGCCAGCCATGCTCCGACAAACGACGAAAGCGTATTTAAAAAGAACTTCTTAAGCATTTTTCTCTGTTATTTCCTTGATGATCTTCTTGATTTCGTCCGCCAGCGCATCAGCCTGCTCCATAGTCGCAGCCTCGCTGTATATGCGGATGATAGGTTCGGTGTTCGACTTGCGCAGATGTACCCAGCTGTCGGGGAAGTCTATCTTCACGCCGTCTATATCTGTTATCTCCTCGTTGCTGAAGCGCACTTTCACTTCGTCCAAAATGGCGTCTACATCCAGTTCGGGAGTGAGCTGTATCTTGTTCTTGGCTATGGCATACTGCGGCAGTGCGGCCTTGATTTCGGTGACTTTCCTGCCGCTCTTGGCCATCAGCGTAAGGAACAGCGCCACGCCCACCAATGCGTCGCGGCCATAGTGTATGGCGGGATATATCACGCCGCCGTTGCCTTCGCCGCCGATCACGGCACCGGTCTCCTTCATCTTGGTCACCACGTTCACCTCGCCCACTGCGGCGGCGTTGTATTCGCAGCCATGCCTGCGGGTCACGTCGCGGAGTCCGCGTGACGAACTCAGGTTCGACACCGTCGAGCCTGGGGTATGCTCCAACACATAGTCCGAAATGGCTATCAGAGTGTTCTCCTCTATGAACATCTCGCCGTTCTCCATCACTATGGCCAGACGGTCAACGTCAGGGTCAACAACGAAACCTACGTCGGCACCCGACTCCTTGACCAGAGCCGCGATATCGGTCAGATTCTCGGGAATCGGCTCGGGAGTGTGAGCGAACTTACCGGTGCAGTCGCAGTTCAGTTCCACTATATCCGTTACGCCCAGAGCCTTCAGCAGCTGAGGCATAATGATGCCGCCCACCGAGTTGATGGCGTCCAGGGCCACCTTGAAATTGGCTTTCTTTATCGCCTCCACATCAACCAAATCCAGGTCCAGGACCTGTGCGATGTGATTGCGGTTCCATGTATCCACGTGATATTCGTGACCCAGTTCCATTACCTGAGCGAACTCATAGTCATCCTCGTCGGCTATGCGTATCACCTCCTTGCCCTCGCGGTCGGTCAGGAACTCGCCGTTGCTGTTCAGCAGTTTCAGGGCATTCCATTGCACGGGATTGTGGCTTGCGGTGATGATGATGCCGCCGGCTGCCTTTTCGCCTGTCACAGCCAGCTCCGTCGTAGGAGTGGATGCGAGGCCGATATTGATCACATCGAAACCCATCGACATCAGGGTGCCGACTACCAGTTTCGACACCATTTCGCCCGACAGACGTCCGTCGCGGCCTACTACAAT
The DNA here is from genome assembly GCA_002361235.1 of Porphyromonadaceae bacterium UBA3318. Lineage (GTDB taxonomy): Bacteria > Bacteroidota > Bacteroidia > Bacteroidales > Muribaculaceae > Lepagella. The sequence continues at coordinate 102,650 of DESI01000010.1, forward strand.
CACATTGTTGTCGCCGCAGCTCTTACGGATAAAGGATGCGTATGCCGCCGTGAACTTCACTACATCCACGCCCGACAGTCCGTCGCCGGCAGGTCCTCCTATTGTCCCACGTATACCCGATATTGATTTTATCAATGACATAATGCTCTGTTTTTCTGCTGTAGAATTGCTTGTTGTTTCTTTCCGGAATCTCCTTACGGATTAATATTCAGCCGGGAAATAACGCACACGGTACACAACCGGTATCACGTCAGCCTGATCCTGCCAGCCTTCCACCGACTTGATGATAAGCTCGACCTCGCTGTAATATCCCAGCCACTTCATGGGGATTTGTATTCCCGTGCCGTATAGCGCCGACGATGGCAACGTGATGTCGTCAAGAACGAAGTATGTGCTTGACGTCGCCATATTCTCGGAATTTCCGATCCAATCGTCCTTGGTGATGAAACCGGCCTTCAGGTCCAATATGTTCTGGCGCATATACTTGAAGTACACACGGTCGCCCGTCTTGGCTCGATAGTCCTTATCTCCCGGGTTGATGACGCGCATATAAACGTTGCCCTGGCCGTCCATCTTGTAGAACGGCGCGTCCTCGCCTGTCTTGAACACTGAATCCTCCGGCAGCCGCACTTCCACTTCGTTCTGCGCGAGATACCAGTTTACTGCACGTTCTTCATCACGCAGCAGTTCCGAATACGATTTCGTCTTGCTGCAACTCACCGTCCCTATCATCATGAGGCCGATTCCGAGTATAGATATTATATTTTTCAATTTCATTTCAATTCCGGTTTGTCAATGTTTTTCGGCACGAGATGCGCGTATTTCTCCATCTCGTCCATTATAGCCTTGCGGCACTCGTCCATAGTGCCCACGAACTCGGCGCCGGCTGCCATCCTGTGACCTCCTCCGCCCAAGTCCTCGCACAGGTCGCTGACGGGAAAGTCATAGCGGCTGCGCATCGACACCTTGATGCAGTCGTCGTCCTCGCGCAGGAATATGGAATACACCACGCCTCGGATTCGCAACGGCTCGTTCACCAGTCCCTCGGTATCGCCCTTCTGATAATCGAACCTGTCCAGGTCTTCTTTCGTCAGGTACACCACGGCGCCCCGGTACTTTGGAAATATCTCCATCCGTTCCGATATGGCGAAGGCGTTCAGCTTCATGGCCTGATACGTGGTGAGCTTGACGGCCTCCCACATTATCTGGGACTTATCCGCGCCTTTCTCCAGCAGCTTGATCATTACCTGATACACTTCCGGATCACTGCAGTTTACCGTAAAGTTCTGCGTATCGGTAATCAGGCCGGTCAGCAGGCACTGGGCTGCGTCCCGGGGCATGTCGAGATACCATCCGAGGTCGCATATCAGCCGGAACGTCAACTCGCATGTCGACGACATTTCGGGATACGAAATCTGCAACGCGCCATCTATCTGCGGCTTCTGATGATGGTCTATCAGCACCTTGGCGGCGGGACTCTCACTCATGGCCGTTCCCAGATTGCCCAGGCGGCTCCATGCGTTGAAGTCGCAACACAGCACCAGGTCGGCCTCCGACATCAGACGGTCGGCATATTCCTTGTGCTGAGTGTATATCACGGCATCCTTGGTCGAAGGAAGGAATTCCAGCGACTTGGGCATTCGGTCGGGCAGTATCACATTCACGTCCTTGCCCATAGCCTTCAGCGTATGGCACCAGCCGAAGCTACTGCCGATGGCATCACCGTCAGGGCGTACATGACATGTTATCAGTATATTATGACTGCCGTCAAGAAGTTGACGCAACCTCTTGACCGTATCGTTAGGTATCACTTTCGATAGTGCCATGTCCATTTTAATCCGCAAATATACAAATATTCCGCGAATTATACGAGTAGTTTCCTATAAACTGTTAATTTTATTGATAATTTTTATTAGAGTTGATCAATATTCTTATCTGATCTTCGCTATTCTTATTACCGCTTCGCTCCGGAACCGGGATTCTTTTCGCATTCGCATTTCTCCCCTCCGTCGCATTCCTGCTTTTCCAATTTCCTGCTTTCGCACACTTCCGACAGGGAACAGCCACAGCATTTGCCAATCCGTTTGCGTCGCTTTTTGCTGAACAGATTCACCAGTATCCACACCACGATGCCTGCCAATATCAGAAGCACCACGATATATTGCCATAAATTGCTGTGCATAACCTATTTCTTCTTTGTGTTTTTCTTTTGTTTTGTCTCTTTCTTGCCGTCGGTCGGCTGTTCGGCCATGATCCGACGGTTGGAATTGTCGCTCATCACGCTGCGCGTTATATCATAGATCATCTGCTTCAGCTGGTCTATGAATTCGGCGGCGCTGTAATTTCCTGCTTCTATGGCACGCAGCCTCCCCTCCCAGATGCCGGTCAGCTTGGCGCTTTTCAGCAGTTCCTCCCTGATAAGCCCTATCAGCTGGATGCCGGCCTCGGTGGCGCGCAATGACTTGCGTTCCTGGCGGATATATCCGCGCTTGTACAGGGTCTCTATGATGGCCGCACGGGTGGAAGGGCGTCCTATGCCGTTGGCCTTCAGAGCCTCGCGCAATTCCTCGTCGTCCACGTTCGATCCTGCCGTCTCCATCGCCTTCAACAGCGTTCCCTCAGTGTAATACTTCGGGGGTTTCGACGTGCGTTTGGCCAGCTGAGGTTCGTGGGGTCCGCTTTCTCCTTTAACAAATTCAGGAAGGATTCGGTCGTCGTCGTCCTGCGTCTGTTCGTTGGTATTCTTCTGATCCTTGGCGTAGACCTTGCGCCATCCCGGGTCGAGTATCACTTTGCCCGTGGTCTTGAAGCCGGTTTTGCCTGCCTTTCCGGTCACCACGGTCTGCTCGAACGTGCAGTCGGGATAGAAGGCGCTGATGAACCGCTGCGCTATCAGATGGAATACCCGCTTCTCGTCCAGTGTCAGGTCGGGCGGCAATGTCTGTCCGGTGGGGATGATGGCGTGGTGGTCGGTTACCTTTGAATTGTCGAACACCTTCTTGCTCTTGCGTATCTTTCCGCCCAATATCTCGGCCGTCAGTCCGGCGTATGGCTTCAAGCTACGCATGATACCCCCTATCTTGGGATACATGTCGTCGGTCAGATATGTTGTGTCGACACGCGGATAGGTGGTCAGCTTCTTCTCGTAAAGGCTCTGGATTGTCTTCAGCGTGTTGTCGGCGCTCATGCTGTATTTCTTGTTGGCCTCCACCTGCAGCGATGTCAGGTCGAACAGCTTGGGCGGCGCTTCCTTGCCTTTCTTTTTCTGAATATCCTCTACCACGAAGGGATATTGCTTCACCTCCTCTAACAATGCCTGACCCTTCGCCTCCTCGTCGAATGCCTTGACCTGAGCCGAAAACAGCACGTCGCGGTATTTGGTCTTAAGTTCCCACGTGTCCTTGGGCACGAAGTTCTCTATCTCCTGCTGGCGCTGCACCACCAGTGCCAGCGTCGGGGTCTGCACGCGCCCCACGGATAGTATCTGTCTGTCCTGACCATACTTAAGCGAATACAGACGCGTGGCGTTGATGCCCAATATCCAGTCGCCTATCGCCCTGCATATACCGGCGGTGTACAGCGAATCCAGCTCTTTGTGCTCGCGCAGGTTGCGGAATCCCTCGCGCACGGCGTCATCGGTAAGCGAGCTGACCCACAGGCGCTTGATGGGCTTGTTGCATTCCGCCTTCTGCATCACCCAGCGCTGGATCACCTCTCCCTCCTGGCCGGCATCGCCGCAGTTCACTATCTCGTCACACTGACCTATCAGGTTCTTTATCACGTTGAACTGCTGCTGTATGCCGGGGTCGTCCATCAGCTTGATGCCGAACTTGGGCGGTATCATCGGGAGCGGACTTAACGCCCATCGTTTCCAGCCCTCGGTATAGTCGCCCGGATCCTTTAGAGTGCATAAGTGGCCGAAGGTCCATGTCACGCAATATCCGTTGCCTTCCATGTACCCTCCGCGCGACGCCGTGGCGCCCAATATCCGCGCTATGTCACGGCCTACGCTCGGTTTCTCGGTTATGCACAGTATCATATATCCGGACTGTTATCGGTTCTCGTTCTTTGTCTTATACTCGTCCCACAGCGCGTCCATCTCGGCAAGCGTCAGGTCGCTCACCTTCTTGCCTTGTGCCTTGGCGCCGGCCTCGATATAATTGAAGCGGTCGATGAACTTGCGGTTGGTATGCTCCAGCGCGTTCTCGGGCTTGACGCCGTAGAGTCGTGCGGCGTTAATCACGGCAAACAGCAGGTCACCGAACTCGGCTTCCAATCTCTTGGCATCCTTCCCTTCGATCTCAGCCTCGACCTCGGACACTTCCTCCTTAACCTTTGCCCACACGTCCTCGCGCTTCTCCCAGTCGAAACCTACGTTGGCGGCCTTCTCCTGGATGCGCTCGGCCTTGATCAAGGCGGGCAACGCCTTGGGCACACCGCCAAGTACGGTCTTGTTACCGTCTTTCTCGCTCTGTTTCAGCTTCTCCCAGTTGCCTATCACGGCCTCGGCGGTGTCGGCCTGCACGTTGCCGTAGATGTGGGGATGGCGGTATATCAGCTTGTCGGTCAGCTTCGTGCACACATCGGCAAAGTCGAAGGCTTCCTTCTCCTCGCCTATCTTGGAATAGAACACCACATGCAGCAGCACGTCGCCCAGTTCCTTGCAGATGTTGGCGTTGTCCTCGGCCATCAGCGCGTCGCACAGCTCGTAAGTCTCCTCTATGGTGTTGGGACGCAGCGACTCATTGGTCTGCTTGCGGTCCCACGGGCATTTCACCCTCAGTGTCTCCAGTACGTCCAGCACCTTGTCGAACGCCTGCAGTTTCTCTTCTCTTGTATGACTCATTGTTATGCTATTTTCTTCACTTTGTCACTCTCGTGGCGGAACAATTGCCAGGAGTTCAGAATGTTCTGCCATGCGATGTATGCGGCCGGCGCCACGGATGCCAACGGCGTCATGTAGGCCATGGCCAGCCAGATGGCCAGGACCGTGTTTTTCTGCATCAGGCTCTGCGCACAGCTTACGCGCAGATCCTTGTCTACGGTCTCGCCGCGGCTCCGCATTCTCCTCATCATATATTCGCCTAACTTCCGGCCTACGGCAAACTGCAGCAGGCATACACCCAATGCTCCCGCCACCATCCATATCAGCGACATCAGCTGGCTCTCGTCCCAGTGCAGTATCACAAAGCCCACGCAGTTGCCCACTATCAGTATCAGCGCCACCACCCACATATAGAACGACAGCTGCTGCGACTTCTCTATCACCCTGTGCGCCTGCGGCCAGATGTACCTCAGCAGAAAGGCGCATACCATAGGCAGTATCAGCAACGGGAACACCTTGCACATTATCAGCCATGTGGATTCCCAGAACCCGAATGCCGTATAATCGCCCACTAAAGCCAATACCGCCGAGCCTGCGAACGCTATGACTGTGTTGCAAATCAGCGAATATGTCGCCACATACGATATGCTGCCGCCGAGCATCGACGTAATGACCGGCGCGGCCGTAGCCGTAGGTATGAACACGCAGATGAACACGCCTTCGGCCACGGTGTGGCTGAACGGCAGGATAGCCAGATAAATGGCCGCGGCCAGACCGAGCTGTATCACGAGTTCCAGCACCTGACTGCGGTGTGGCTTGAATTCCTTCGGCTCCAACTTGCAGTAGGTCACGAACAGCATAGCGAAGATCAGATACGGCGACAGAAACGACAGATACCCTATCCATTTATAGAACAGAGCGCCGACTATGATGGCCACCGGCAACATCGAACTCTTGATCTGCTGACGATGTATCGCTATCTTCATGGTATCTTGCCTCCAGTTACAGCCGCTCCAGCAGTTGGTTCAGTACGTGAAATGTCTTTTCGGGGGCCTCCGACCAGAAGTTCTGGTATTGCGACAGGTTGTCAGCGGCTCCGGGGGTGTCGCTCACCACGCGGATAACCATGAACGGCACCTTGACCCATGCGCAAGCCTGGGCTATCGAAGCGGACTCCATGTCGCACGCCTTAGCCTCGGGATAAACGGCCTTGATGGCGGCGATTTCCTCAGGTGTGGTGATGAATTTGTCGCCTGTGGCTATGATGCCGGTCTGTATCTGCTCGCCGCTATCCTGAAGCGCCTTGATTATTTCCATTCCTTTAGCGTACGGACGGAACAGCAGCGGAAAACCGTCTGCCTCGCCCGGCTGAGTACCTGGCCCGCACCATACGTCATGGTAACCGGCACCGTCGACGGCCAAAACGGTCCCGACTTTCACGGCTTCATCCGCACCGCCGGCCACGCCGCTGTTGATTACCAGTTCCGGTTTATAGCGGTCTATCAGTTTAGAAGTCACAAGCGCGGAATTGACTTTACCTATGCCGCATTTGGCCAGCAGTATGTCATGACCTTTTATTTCGCCGCGATTCACGGAGATGCCCTCGCAATCCTCCGTAGTATGATCCTTCATCAGATTCAGCAGCAACGATTTCTCCTTATCCATTGCCGCCACTATCAGTATCCTCATCTTCTTTTGCAATCTAATATATACTGCAAAATTACTTCTTTTTACCGACATGACAAAGAAATTGGAATAATGGATCTTATAGGAAGGTCAGGCATAGAACTATTTCTGTCTCTATTTTCCTATCGGAATTGATTGCCTCGGAGAGGCTGTTGCTCAGTATCACTACGATGGCTGAAGGGTGCGCTGATTGCCTCGTAGAGGCTGTTTCCCGTTAACCTCGATGGGGTGGATGCTACGATAGCTCGTTACCTCGGAGAGGTTGTTTCTCATTAACCCCACGATGGGCGGCGACAGCGGCAGCTGGCACCGGCCTTCGTGGGGAGTATACCTGGAGTAGCACAGCTTGGTCGGAGACCATGCCGCTGTACTGCCTGGTGTTACCTGCCTGGTGTTACAGTGGTGTAGTAGCTCTTATTATTTGGTCATTTCATATTTTATGGTTACTTTTGCTTTATGAGCAAGGTTCGGGCATTATATCATATAGTATTCGGTACACATAAGCGTTTGCCATCCATCACTGACCAATTCCGCAAGGACCTCTACATGGTGATTCTTGGTATTATCAAAGATTACAAAGTTCAGGGGCAGGTCAGTCGACTGATTCGCATCGGAGGCATTGAGAATCACGTGCATCTATTAATCGACCTTCATTCCATGATGGCATTGGCTCCATTGGTAGGCGAGATAAAACGACGCAGCAGTTTATGGATGAAAGAACAACGCGACAGATACCCGCTCTTTGACGCTTGGAGTCGCGAGTATTACGCTGCAACGCTTGCAGAAAAAGATAGTGGGGCCGTAATCGAATACATCAACCACCAGCAGGAACACCATCACGGAGCGGAAGATTACGAAGAAGAATTGAAACGATTAGTCGAGGACGCCGGCCTTACATGGCATCCCGATATGATAGAGGATTAGGTAGCTTAAGGCGAGCGGCATGGTCTCCGACCAAGCTGTGCCACGGCCTGGCATACTCCCCACGAAGGCCGGTGCCAGCCATCGCTGTCTCCGTCCATCGTGGGGTTAATGAAAAACAACCTCTCCGAGGTAACCAGCTATCGGGACACCTACCCCATCGAGGTTAATAGGAAACGGTCTCTCCATTGTCTGCTTTTGCCATTAGTCCTCTGCTTTTAACATAATAATTCCAACATACCAAAGTTGAATTACTAAAAAAATATAGACCTTTGCCTTTTGGGTGCAGGCAAAGGTCTAAATGTTGATGTGATATCGGCAACAGCGCTTGAGCCTTTTGTATGTCGGTTATTGCGCCGGGGTAAAATGCTGGAATTGATAATTTATACCTACCAGATCTCCGGCTGCCGAAACATTGAATGTTATAAACAACCGTATATAGTATGCTTTACCTTCTAATGTATAGGTTATCACATAACCTCCATTATTGACTAATGGTAGCGATGTACTCCATCCTTCACCGGGAACTGTCTTAATATCACATAGCTTTGATACATTCCCAACAGAAACCATTTTCACATAACTGTATCCACTACCGTGAATTTTCACTGAAATTGTATTTCCTCTCCAAATAAAATATGGAGAGTAATAATCACCACCATCTATTATATTTATACGACTACTCTCTGACGCTGAACCGCTGACAACATCTGTTGTGCTCGGTTTTCCCGGCTGGTCCGGTTCGTCGTCGTCACCGCCGCCGCACGACGCCAGGCTGAGGCTCAGTACCGTGGCAAGCGTCAGCACGAAATACTTTAGATATTTCTCCATAAATCTTTCTCATGTCGCATCCATTCCTGATTTGACGTTAAGCTGTTATACGAAAAAAGCGTGGAATGATTTCTTGTCTATCTTCAAGGAGGCATCGCCAAACGCCTATCAGAGAAATAAACAGTCCACTCCCACGCCTTACCGGATATCGATACCCCTTGTCGGGGAGTGGATATACGACAAGCATGAGCGTTCTTGACTGCTCTCTCCTTCTCTGATTTGAAATTGGCGATTTCCTTGAAAGGATAAAGCAAAAAACGCTTCGATATGTCCGTGTGCACTAAACACACTCCGCAAAATTAATATTTTTACACGTCACCACCAAATTTGCGAAATAATCTCAATATTTTTCACTAAATTTGCTGGCAATCTAAACGTGTGATGCCATGAATACTATCAAGATATGGAATGAGAAACCGTCGGACAATCAGCTGCGGGAAATCGCTGCGATTCTGGACGACGGTCAGACGGCAATCATACCGACGGACACGATGTATGCGTTGGTCTGCGATGCCATGAACATGAAGTCCATCGAACGTATATGCCGGCTAAAAAACATCAATCCGGACAAGACCGACCTTTCAATTCTCTGCTCCGACATTCGGATGGCGTCGGACTATGCCCGCATCGACAACACCGGTTTCAAGATTCTGAAAGAACAGACGCCGGGTCCCGTCACACTTCTGTTCCGCACCGTGTCGAGTCTGCCGAAAGCGTTCAAGAACCGAAAGGTGGTTGGCGTCCGTATTCCCGACAATCCGATTGCGCTAAAGATAGTGGAGACATTGGGCCGTCCGTTACTGACGACCACCATCCAATACGAGGACGAGGATTATGCCGTCAATCCCGAGCTGATAGCCGAGACCTACGACAAGACGATAGACCTGATGGTTGAGGGAGAACAGGGCCAGATACGCCAGTCGGCCATCATAGACTGCACCGGCAATGAACCGGTGCTAATCCGCGAAGCTGTAGATTGATTATAGGTCGAAGATTGCCGACTCGGCGGCATAGACGCCGATGATGCCGACAATCATCAGCACTCCGAACGCCAGTGCCCACACGTCGAGTGTGCGCGACATCTGCGGTATGCGACGCATATACACCGCCAACAGATGGAAAAACGACATCATGAAGGCGAAAAACACCGGTATGTACGTCCACCATTCAGTGCGCAACAGGCCTGTCATCACCGTCACGGCTATCACCAATACCATGGCGCACCACGCCATTATCTTCGAATCCTTCAGTTTCATAATTATCTGTAAACCTTGAATGCATATATGTCGCCGTTCTGCGACATAGCCAATATTATATAATAACCCGAAGCCATACCGGCCAGGTCTATTTCCATTCGGTTCGTGCCGCGATACGTCTTACGCTGCATACGGGTGCCGTTCACGGCGAACACCTGCGACATCGCCGCCTCATCGGGCAGCAACACCGTGTAATGACTGCCGCCGCTACGCTGCAATATGGCGTCGTCGGGCGTCAGTATCCGGTCGTAGGCCGCAGCCCTGGCGCGTTCCTCCTCGGCCATTTCAGCCAGGAAATCTTCGTAGAACTTAAAGGGGACTTCCTCTGCTGCCAGCACATCGTCCAGCGTATAGTCGCGATACTGCTCCGGATCGTACAGGTCGAACTCCACGGCCGTGGGCATCATCACCCATGCGTTGCGACGGTCGATGGTCTCCAGCCGGTCGCGGGCCTCGTCCGTGAGCCGACGGAATTCCACGGTGGCGTAGGGATTGTTGATTACATCGGTGAAATACTTCGGTATATTCTCCCACGCCCCTTTTGCAGCCGTCGGAATTCGGCTGTCATACCGTATCAGCTCTATCTCGCGAGCATAGCGCTGAAACTGGTCGCGCTCGTCATCGCCCAGTTTTGCCTTGTCGAATGTATTCGTCCTGCTGAACGACAGCACCGGATATGCCTTGGAATCGGCGGATATGGTCACATACCCGCCCTTGGGACTATTGTATGTGTAGAATGGCGTGAACAGCCGGTTGGTGGTCAACTCGCGGCCGTTCCACACCAATTTCGGTCTGCCCGTAACGGTGCCGTACATGGTGTTGAAGAAATTCTGCGCCAGCTGCATCGCCTGCTTCTGCGGAACCACCTCCGCGAACACGGACGACACCGCGCTCAACGCCATTGTCAATATCAGGATAATTCTTCCTTTCATATCTCATATAACGGATTTATTTACCGAAATTTTATCAATTCTTGGCTTTTTTGCGCCATTTGATATTATTATGTGTGTTTTTTTCGTTAAATTTGCAGTCAGAAAATCAACTCACTAAAAGTAAACCAACATCACGATAAGACAGACTCATGAAAAAGAGTGCACTTCAGAAAGTGAGAGCTGAGTATCAGCCCAAGTTGCCCGAGACGTTGAAGGGCGCCGTAAAGCTCCGTATCGGCGAGCCTACGGAATCCGTAGCCAATCAGGCAGAAATCAAGCAGCTGTTTCCCCACACCTACGGAATGCCCGTAGTAGAGTTCGAGCGCGATGAGAATCCCGCCCGCGTTGAGGAACCGTTCAATGTAGGTATCATCCTGTCGGGTGGTCAGGCTCCCGGCGGACACAACGTAGTAAGCGGTATTTTCGACGGTCTGAAGACCCTGAACAAGGAGAACCGTCTGTACGGTTTCCTGATGGGCCCTGCCGGATTCATCAACCACCAGTATATGGAGCTGACAGCCGGCATCATCAAGGATTACCGCAACACCGGCGGTTTCGACATCATCGGTTCCGGCCGTACCAAGCTTGAGAAGCCCGAGCAGTTCGACGCCGGCCTCAAGATCCTGAAGGAGCTCAACATCAAGGCCCTGGTAATCATCGGCGGCGACGACTCCAACACCAACGCCGCAGTTTTGGCCGAATACTACAAGAACATCGGCGCAGACGTGCAGGTGATCGGCGTGCCCAAGACCATCGACGGCGACCTGAAGAACCAATGGATCGAGACCTCGTTCGGTTTCGACACCGCCTGCAAGGTATACAGCGAGGTTATCGGCAACATCCAGCGCGACTGTAACTCGGCCAAGAAGTACTATCACTTCATCAAGCTGATGGGCCGCTCGGCCAGCCACATCGCACTGGAGTGCGCTCTGGAGACCCAGCCCAACATCTGCCTCATCTCCGAGGAGGTGCAGGCCAAGAAGATGACGCTGGACAATATCGTAAACTACATCTGCTACGTCATCAGCGAGCGTGCCAAGATGGGCTGGAACTTCGGTACCGTCCTCATCCCCGAAGGCCTGATCGAGTTCATTCCCTCTATGAAGGACCTGATAGCCGAGCTGAACGACGTGATCGAGGCTCATCAGGACGAACTGGCCGAAGTGGACGAGAACGAGAAGCTGGAACTGATCCACGGCTATCTTACTCCCGTAAACGCCGACCTGTATAAGAGCCTGCCCAAGAACATCGCGCTGCAGCTCAGCCTTGACCGCGACAGCCACGGTAACGTACAGGTGTCGCTGATCGAGACCGAGAACCTGCTGAGCCGCATGGTGGCCGCCCGTCTCGACGAGTGGGCCGAGCGTGGCGAATACAGCGGCAAGTTCAACGCACAGCACCACTTCTTCGGCTACGAGGGACGCTGCGCCGATCCCACCAACTTCGACGCCGACTATACCTATAGCCTCGGTTACAACGCAGCAATGCTGATCCACTCCGGCGTTACCGGCTACATGTCAAGCGTGCGCAACCTCACCGAGCCCAGCGACAAGTGGATTGCCGGCGGTATTCCAATCACCATGATGATGAACATGGAGCGCCGCAAGGGCGAGATGAAGCCCGTGATACAGAAGGCTCTGGTCGACCTCAAGGGTCGTCCCTACCTGAAGTTCGCCTCCATGCGCGAGACTCTGGCACTGAACACACTCTATCAGTATCCCGGCCCGATCCAGTACTTCGGCCCCGCCGAAATCTGCGACCGTCCCTCCATGACGCTGCTGCTCGAGCGCGACAAGGAGATCTAAGAGGCAGCGATACCCTTTAACCTATTCACCCCTCCTGATTCCCAACAATCGGGAGGGGTGACTATAAAAATACATTACATACGATGAAGACAATCAAGATTTTATTAGTGGCAGCCATGGTATCGGTCACTCTGAGCTGCAATTCCAAGACAGAGGCCGCCAAGGAGAAGGCCGACATGAAACAGACCGCCGTTGAGCAGCCAGTGGCCAAAGCCGCGCAGGATTCCGTCAACGCCGACGACGAATGGCTCCCCACGGTCATCGATTTCTCGGCCACATGGTGCGGACCTTGCCGAATGATAGCTCCGGAGGTGCACAAGCTGGCCGAAAAATATGACGGCGCCGTTAAATTCCAGTTTGTCGACATCGACGAGCAGCAGGACCTGGCCATGAAATATGGCGTGGAGGCCGTGCCGACCTTCGTCATCCTCGATCCTGACGGCAAGGAAACAAACCGTATCGTCGGCGCCAACGTCGAGGGGCTTGTCAACGCCATTGAATATGTAATCGCCAATCAATAACTAACTATATCAACACAATGACAGCAATAACACAAAACGCAATCGGATCACTGCGCGACAAGGCGTGGGCACGCTGGACGGCCCTCGGGCTGCTGGCCTTCGCCATGTTCTGCAGCTACATATTCATGGATATCCTGTCCCCTATCAAGGACCTTCTGCAGTCCACCAGAGGTTGGGACTCCACCGCGTTCGGCACCATGCAGGGTTCCGAGACGTTCCTTAACGTATTCATTTTCTTCCTGATATTCGCGGGCATCATTCTCGACAAGATGGGCGTCCGCTTTACGGCGGTTCTTTCCGGTGCCGTGATGCTTGTGGGCGCCACCATCAACTGGTATGCCCTGACCGATGCATTCATCGGCAGCAGCCTCGATGTATGGTTCACCAATAATCTGAATTACATTCCCGGTTTCGACGAGCTGGGCATTTCGCCTTTCTATGAGGGTATGCCGGCATCGGCCAAGCTGTCGGCCGTAGGCTTCATGATATTCGGATGCGGCGTCGAGATGGCCGGCATCACCGTCAGCCGAGGTATCGTCAAATGGTTCAAAGGCCGCGAAATGGCGCTGGCTATGGGTTCGGAAATGGCACTGGCGCGCCTCGGTGTGGCAACCTGTATGATTTTCTCGCCCCTGTTCGCCAATCTGGGCGGTGACATCAGCGTTTCGCGTTCCGTCGCTTTCGGCGTGATTCTGCTCATGGTGGCCTTGATCATGTTCATCGTCTATTTCTTCATGGACCGCAAACTCGACGCTCAGACCGGCGAAGCCGAGGAAAAAGACGAACCCTTCAAGATCAGCGACATAGGCAAGATTCTGTCCAGCTATGTGTTCTGGCTGGTGGCTCTGCTCTGCGTGCTGTACTACTCCGCTATCTTCCCCTTCCAGAAGTATGCCGTCAACATGCTGCAGTGCAATCTCAGCTTCACTGACGTGGCTCCCGATTCGTTCTGGGCCACGGATGCTGTCACAGTGATACAATATGTGATAATGATAGTGATAGCCCTGACTTCTTTTGCAAGCAACTTCCAGAAGAACAAGAGCATGAAGTATGCGTTGCTTGTCACTTCTATTGTGGCGTTGGTTATCTATTGCTATATGGGCTTCATGCGTCAGTCGGCCAGTGCCATCTTCGCGGTGTTCCCCCTTCTGGCTGTCGGTATCACTCCCATCCTCGGCAATTATGTAGACAATAAGGGCAAAGCCGCCACGATGCTGATTCTCGGCTCGCTGCTGCTGATTGCCTGTCACCTCACATTCGCCTTCATCCTCCCCATGTTCAAGGGCAGCCCCGTGGGCGGCGTCATCGTGGCATACGTCACCATTCTGGTGCTTGGAGCCTCGTTCTCGCTCGTGCCCGCATCCCTGTGGCCCAGCGTTCCCAAGCTGGTTGACGCCAACGTAATCGGTTCGGCTTACGCACTCATCTTCTGGATTCAGAACATCGGTCTGTGGCTGTTCCCGCTGCTGATAGGTAAAGTATTGGACAGCACCAACCCCCAGATTGTGGAAGGTCTGGCCAACGGCACCCTTACTCCCGAGCAGGCTGCCGTAAGCTATAACTACACCGTGCCTTTGGTAATGCTGGCATGTCTCGGCGCACTCGCCCTGATATTCGGCATCGTGCTGAAGCGTCTCGATGCCAAGAAGCACTACGGTCTCGAGCTACCCAATGTCGTAAAGGACGAAATCGAGGGCGGCGAAGCTGAAATCGTTGCAGCCGAGGAGTAAATGAAGGTACTTGTATTGATACCGGCGCGCTATGCGTCGACACGCTTTCCCGGCAAGCCGCTGGCCAAGATTGCCGGCAAGGAAATGATACTCCGCGTGTGCGGTCAGGTCGCGGCCACAGGCTACGACCTGGCCGTAGCCACCGACGACAGCCGCATCTATGACACCGTCACCGCAGCCGGCTACCGTGCAGTCATGACACGCGCCGACCACCCCAGCGGCACAGACCGTCTGGCAGAGGCTTACGCCAAAATCGGCGGCAATTACGATGTGGTGGTCAACGTGCAGGGCGATGAACCCTTCATACGCCCGGAGCAGATCAACGACATCGTGGGAATCTTCACCAGGTATCCCGACACACGTCTTGCCACGCTGGCCCGTCCCTATCCGCAGGACAGGAATTACGAAGGGCTGGAGGATCCCAATATGGTTAAGCTGGTGATGGGCGACGACGGCCGCGCGCTGTACTTCAGCCGCAGCGTCATACCCTACCTGCGAGGCGTCGACCGGCAGGACTGGCCGGCACGGCATCTGTATTACAGCCATATCGGCATCTATGCCTATACCCCGTCAGCGCTTGCAGAGATCGTTAAGATTCCGCGCGGATCATTGGAGATAGCCGAGAGTCTGGAGCAGCTGCGCTGGCTGCAGAACGGATACGAGGTGCGTGTGGCGGTGTCCGACTTCCCGACTATCGGCATAGATACCCCCGAAGACTTGGCCGCCGCAGAGGCTTTCCTGAAGCAAGCCTGAATCCATTTCGACACCCTCTCTAAGTTGTCGATAAATTACAGATTTATCTCACTATTTTTGTTTGCGAATGCAAATTAGTTTTCCTAAATTTGCATTCGCAAATATTTTGCCCTGTAACACACAGCAAAGCGTTTGCCATCCCCATTCAATTAAACTGCATATTTGTCAATTCAATGCCGAATAATTCCCAATATACCGATTATTCCCCCGACTATTCGTCGCTTAACGACCTGCCCACGTCGGACACCTTGAGCGAAAACAACCCTAAGGCACAACAGCGCGCCGAGGGACGTCGCGTGCGCGCACGCCGCAAGAAGGAACCCGAGGTACAGACCAAAGTCAACACGCCGGCTGAGAAGCCCAACCGCTGGCATCAGCTTGTCAGCGCGCTCACTGGCACGTCGGCCAGGATGCTGTTCGGCATATTCCTCGGAATCACAGGCATCTATCTGCTCGTCGCATTTCTGTCATATTTCGTGACATGCGTCGAGGACCAGAGCCTTGTCAACGGTATGCCGGTTGGTCAGGTGCTGTTCAAGGCGCAGAACGCCGGCGGCGAAGGGGGCGCGCGACTCTCGGAGTTCCTTATCAACGAGAGTTTCGGACTCGGATCCTTGGTCATAGTGGTATGGCTCCTGGCCCTGTCCATGAAAATACTGGCAGGCAAGCCCCGGTTCAAGACCGTACACTTCACCATCAAGTGCCTGATAGTGCTGATCACCGTTTCGCTGATAATCGGCCTCGTCACCATCGGCTCTCACACTCCCGTGAACTGGGGTGGTTACCATGGCCGTTACGTCAATGAATTCATCGTGGGATTCGCAGGATGGACCGGAGCCGCATTGCTGTCGCTGTTCATGCTGTCAGTGTTCGCCGTGATATGTCTGCACGACTTCGTGGTGTGGATACGCGGCATCTACCGTAAACATAAGGAAAAACGCCGTCTGGAGCGCGAGGCGCGCGCCGAACAGGAGGCCAAAGAGGCCGAGATTCGCCGTATGCAGAAACAGGAGCAAATCGACGACATCCGCGCCGGCGAAGCCACAGTACTGCATCCCGAACCTGTCGCCGACCTGACGGACGACGACACTCAGGTGGACTTCTCGGAGAAAGACACCCCCCTTTACTCCATGCCCGACCTTGACGAACTCCCCGAAGAGCCGGAGGGCCCTGCTATACGCACTGAGTCCGCGCCTGCAGCTGACCCCGAATCCGAATCCGAATCCGAGTCCACGCTCATTGCAGAATCTTCGGATAGCTCTGATTCCTCTGATAGCTCTGATTCCTCTGATTCCCCCCAACCAGCTACTGACAAGATGATTGTCAACGTTGGCACCATCAGCGAGGCCGACAAGCCTCAGCTACGCTCCGAAATCAGCAACTGGGAAGCTCGCGGCTATAAATTCCCCTCAACCGAAATCCTATATCCTGCCAAGACTCAGATAAACGTCAGTCAGGAAGAGCAGCTTGAAAACAAGAACAAGATCGAAAAGACCCTTCTCGACTTCGGAATACCCATCACCAAGATCGAGGCAACCGTCGGACCTACCGTCACCCTCTACGAGATTCGCCTGGAGAATGGCGTCAAGATCTCCAAAATACGTGGACTGGCCGACGACATCGCACTGAGCCTAGCGGCCAGCGGCGTCCGCATCATCGCCCCGATTCCCGGCAAGGGTACCGTCGGCATCGAGGTTGCCAACAAAGTGCAGCAGACCGTCTCGATGCGCACCGTGCTCAATTCCAAGGCATATCAGGAAACGAAATACCACCTCCCCATCGCGCTCGGCTCCACCATATCCAACCAAGTGTACTTGGCCGACCTCGCCAAGATGCCTCACCTGCTAGTAGCCGGCGCCACGGGCCAAGGTAAGTCCGTGGGCCTCAACGCCATCATCGCGTCGCTGATGTTCAGCCTCGCTCCCTGGAAGCTGAAGTTTGTCATGATTGATCCGAAACAGGTGGAGTTCTCGCTTTACAACAAGATTCGCGACCATTACATGGCCGTCATCCCCGAGGATATAGACAATCCCGAGCCGGTCATTACCGATTCGCAGAAAGTGGAAGCCGTGCTCAACTCCCTCGTCATCGAGATGGAGAACCGCTACACGTTGCTTAAGAACGCCAAGGTGCGCAACATCGAGGAATATAACGCCAAGATACGCGACTGCCAGCTCAATCTGAACGAGGGGCACCGATTCCTGCCGTATATCGTGGTGATTGTCGACGAGTTCGGAGACCTCATCATGGTGTCAGGGCGCAGCGTGGAGATGCCCATAGCGCGTCTGGCCCAGAAGGCACGTGCCGTCGGCATGCACGTCATCATCGCCACCCAGCGTCCGTCGGCCAACGTGATTACCGGTATCATCAAGGCCAACTTCCCGTCGCGCATCTCGTTCAAGGTGTCGTCGGGCGTGGATTCCCGCACCATTCTTGATGCTGTCGGCGCCCAGCAGCTGATAGGACGCGGCGACATGCTGATCTCCAACAACTCGGAGATGGTGCGCGTGCAGTGCGCCTTCATCGACACGCCGGAGGTCGAAGCCATCTGCGACTATGTAGCCAAGCAGCCGTACGCCCAGGGTCCGTATATATTGCCCGAACCGCAGCTTGCAGCCGGCGAGGACGCAGCCGGAGGTGCCGCAGACTTCAACAGCAAAGACCGTGATCCCCTGTTCGAGGAGGTGGCCCGGATGGTGGTCAGCAAGGGACAGGCCAGCACCAGCGCCATTCAGCGCGTGTATTCGCTGGGCTATAACCGCGCCGGACGTATCATGGACCAGCTGGAGCAGGCCGGAATCGTCGGCCCCAGCCAAGGCGGCAAGCCACGCGCCGTACTGGTGAGCGGAGTGGAGCTGGAATCAATTCTCGACTCCTTGAAATAAAATCCCGGCTTCGCCGGATAACGGAACAGCGCCGCCCGGATAACGGAACAGCTCCGCCCGGATAACAGAACAGCTCCGCCCCGATAACAGAACAGCGCCGCCCGGATAACAGAACAGCGCCGCCCGGATAACAGAACAGCTCCGCCCGGATAACAGAACAGCGCCGCCCGGATAACGGAACAGCGCCGCACTGAATAATGAGCCGGACCAAGTTTTTTCCAGAAATTTTTCCAGAAAATTGGCTGCTGAATTTGGCAGATTCAAAAATTTGTACTAACTTTGCAGTCGCAAAAGGGTTCCATGTCCGAGTGGTTAGGTACCGGTCTGCAAAACCGTTTACACCAGTTCGAGTCTGGTTGGAACCTCTAAAAAAACGCAACGACCTCAGGTCGCTGCGTTTTTTATATGTGAGAGCCGCAGGCTCTCACCACAGCGGCCGGAACTCTCCTGCGGGCCGGTATCAGCACGGGCCGGTATCAGCGCGGGCCGGTATCAGCGCGTCGGTATCAGCGCGTCGGTATCAGCGCGGGCATGTATCAACGCGCGCTGGTATCGGCATGGGACCGGTATCAGCGCGGAGCCGTTCTGTTATCCGGCGAAGCCGGGATCCATCAGAAGTATTCGGGGGCCGGGCCGGCAGGCTCCACCGGCTCGGGGCAGACCTCCGGCTCGATTACCGGTGCATACTCGGGTTCCTGCTTCTCCAGGCTGTCCTGAAGTGCCTTCGCTTTCTCGATGCTGTCGGCTATCGCCTTCTGACGCTCAGCCTCCTCCTTGGCCTTGCGGGCTCGCTCAAATTCCATCTTCTCGCTCTCCTTCATCTCAAAGCCCGAGCTCGTGGCGAAATAAATCGTCTCCGATCCCTCGTTATGGTTCACTTCGCGGTCGCGCTTGCCGGGAAGTATGATGACGGGCATTCCGGCATGAACCAGCTGTGACAGCTCCATAATGTTCTCGTTGGTGAGCCGCATACATCCGTGTGAGGCACGATGACCGATGCTCCAGGGAGCGCATGTGCCGTGTATGCCTATCTGAGGCGAATTGATGCGTATGAAGCGCGGGCCGAACTGCCCCTTCTTCTTCGACTGCTTGCCGTTGTCGTCGGTATACAGCCAGTCGGTGCTGTCGAACACACCCACCACGTTGAAATATCCCTCGGGCGTGCGGTTGTCGGCCTTCTTATGCTTGTTGCCATAGCGTTTGGAACAGGCCATGCCGTATTCCTTCCTTACATAGCCGAGACTGTCATACAGTATCACTTTCATACGTGCCTTGTCGCATATCAGGAATCCCTTCTGGCCCTCTACTGCCAGTTTCTTCGCGTATTCAGGTGCTTCGGCTGCTATTACGGGCAGAATGCCGTCCTGATATTCGGCTTCCGTATAGTCCGCCGGCTCGACCTTCACGGTGTCGGTCGGCGGCACTGTGTCTATCAGCGATGTGGCGGTATCCAGTTCGGGTATATATTCACCGACGGTATCGGAATCTTCGGTCTTAGGTCTTGAACAGCTTATTATCAGTAATAGCGACAGAAGCGGCATCAGTTTTTTCATAAATGGCAGGTATACTTTTGTATCTTGTTGTTTTTTAACAGATTTAATATTATTTATCACAACTTTCAGGGTGCAATATTACCGCTTCAGTTGCACATTTTCCTTTCTTGTGGCAAAATTAACAAAAAAATTTTGTAATTTTGCCATACTGCTCCCTTTTGAGTTATAATTAATATGAAAACTACGCGAATTATAGGTTTTGCGGTGCTGGTCGTCCTGTGGGTATGGCTGGCATGGGGAGTATTGTCGGCGGGAGTGACGTTGTACAACCTGCTGATAGTGGCTTTTTCCGGCATCATCATCTTCGTGCCTTTATGGCGGAAACTGACGGGCGGAAACAAGAAACAAAAATGAGTTCTAATGGACCTGGATAAACACGAAATCATCAAGAAGACTGAGGATAACGACACATTGCTGTCACACATAGACAGTCCCGACAATCTGCGCAACCTCGACGTGTCGCAGTTGCCTCAGGTATGCCGGGAAATCCGCGACACGCTTATCCGGAATCTGTCGGTCAACCCCGGGCATTTCGGTTCGAGCATGGGTGCCGTGGACATCATCGTGGCATTGCATTATGTATTCAACACTCCTCACGACCGCATTCTATACGACGTAGGCCATCAGGCATACGCCCATAAACTGCTGACCGGACGCCGCGAGGCATTCGCCACCCAGCGCACCTTGGGCGGCATCAGCGGTTTCCCGTCACCTTCCGAAAGCATATACGACACCTTCACCTGCGGCCACGCCGGCAATGCAATCTCCGCCGCCCTCGGCATGGCCATAGCCGACATGAACACTCCCGGCCAGGAAGACCGCATGACGGTTGCCCTGATCGGCGACGCATCCATCGGCAACGGTCTCGCATTCGAAGGACTGAACAACACATCCATCAATCCAAACAATCTCCTCATCATCCTGAACGACAACGACATGTCGATCTCTCCGAATGTCGGGGCATTGCACCGCTACTTCTCCGAACTCACCACATCCGTGGGCTACAACAAGTGGCGCTACAAGCTCTACAACATGTTCCGCCGCAAGGGGATGATGGACGACAACAAGAAAGGCGTGATACTACGCTTCGGGAATGCCCTCAAATCCCTGATTTCCAGGCAACAGAACATATTCGAAGGTCTTAACATACGATACTTCGGGCCGTTCGACGGCAACGATGTCACCAAGCTGGTGAAGGTGCTGAACGAAATCAAGGGGATGCACGGCCCGCGCATCCTGCACCTGCACACCGTCAAGGGCCAGGGATACGAGCCGGCGATGAAGAATCCTGCTGACTGGCACGCACCCGGCAAATTCGATCCTGCTACCGGCACACGCCGGAAGTCATCGGGCAGCGACCCGAAGTGGCAGGAAGTGTTCGGCAATCATCTGCTCGCCCTGGCACGTGCCAACGCGAATGTGGTGAGCGTCACCGCCGCCATGGCCGCAGGCACATCGGTGGACATATTGCAGAAAGCCATGCCCGACCGCGTGTATGACGTCGGTATATCCGAAGGGCATGCCGTCACGTTCGCAGGGGGGCTCGCCGCAGCCGGCAAGCATCCTTTCGCAGCCATATACTCGTCGTTCCTGCAGCGTGCTTACGACAACATCATCCACGACACGGCCATCAACAATCTGCCCGTCACCCTGTGCATAGACCGTGCGGGACTCGTAGGCGAGGACGGCGTGACACATCACGGCATGATGGACATAGCCTTCCTGCTCTCCATTCCCAACTACACCGTAGCCGCGCCGGCCGACGCCGACACGCTGCGGCTGCTTATGAACACGGCACTTAAGCACCGGGGGCCCATGGCCATTCGTTATCCGCGCGGCAACTGCGAACCGGGATCTCTCCCCGATTCCGATATCGAATCCATCCTGACCATCGGCAAAGGACGCCATATCCTCATGTCGGACAATGCCGACATAGCGATTCTGTCCCTCGGCAACACCCTTCACAACGCCGTGGCTGCAGCCAAAATGGCGGCTGAGAAAAATGTGCCCGTCGACGTCTACGACATGATATGGGCAAAGCCGTTCGATACCGAACTGGTGCGTCAGATAGCCCTGACACACAAGCGCATCATAACCGTTGAGGACGGCGTTCGTATCGGTGGATTCGGGTCGGCCGTGCGCCAATGGCTCGACGACAACGGCATCATGATTCACTTCACTCAGTTAGGAATTCCCGACCGCTTCATCGAGCATGGCAGCGTTCCCGAGCTGGAGAAGATATGTGGCCTCGACCCCGACTCAATCCTTAACGCCATTCTGTCATGAAGATAATCATAGCGGGAGCCGGCGAGGTGGGACGTCATCTGGCCAAGATGCTGAGCAAGGAGAACCAGGACGTGACCCTGATAGACCAGGACCAGACACGTCTGGACGTAATCGACGCCACCTACAACCTCATGACCTGGAACGGCAACACCTATTCCTTCTCCAGCCTGAAGGATGTGGGCGTCTCGGACACGGACCTGTTCATAGCCGTCACGCCGTTCGAGACCAACAACATCACGTCGTGTGCCATAGCCAAGAGCCTGGGCGCCAGCAAGACCGTGGCCCGTATAGACAACAGCGAGTTCCTGATAGCCCGTAACGGCACGATACTGCGCGACCTCGGCGTGGACTATCTGATCTATCCCGAGAATGTGGCCGCCAACGAAATAGCCATATCCCTGAACCACAACTGGGCCCGCTACTGGGGCGAACTGCACGACGGCAAACTCCTGCTTATCGGCGTCAAGCTCCACGATCAGAACCTGCCGATACTGAACTGCAAGATCAAGGACCTGCCCGTCACCACGCACGATTTCCACATAGCGGCAATCAAGCGGCGCAACGAGACCATCATCCCGAACGGCGACACCGAGATCCTGCCCGACGACATAGTCTATTTCATCACCACGCCCCCATTCATACAAGAGGTGCGCGAGCTGTGCGGCAAGACCAAGCGCGTAATCAAGAAGGTGCTGATAATGGGCGGCAGCCGCATCGCGCGCCGGTTCTGCTCGCTGTATCAGGACAAATTCCATATCAAGATAATAGACAAGGATATGGACAAATGCGAGCGTCTGGCCACCAACTTCCCCAACTGCGAGGTGGTGTTCGGCGACGGCCGCGACATCGAGGTGCTGCGCGAGAACAACATCTTCCAGTACGACGCTTTCTTAGCCATGACCGAAAGCTCGGAGACCAATATCCTGGCCTGCATGACGGCCAAGGAATTCGACGTGCGCAAGACCGTGGCCGACGTGGAGAACCTGCAGTTCGTCTCGCTGGCCGAGAACCTGAACATCGGAACCACCATCAACAAGAAGCTGCTGGCATCCGGCCATATCTTCAAGATATTGCTGGACACCGACCAGACCAATTCACGATTCCTGGCCCTGGCCGACGCGGATGTGGCCGAGATACAGGCGCACGAGGGCAGCAAGATAACCAAGGCGCCCGTGCGCAACCTGAAGCTGCCTTACGGAATGACGCTGGCCGGTCTGATCCGAGGCGACGAGGTGCGGCTGATCGACGGCAACACCCGCATCATGCCCGACGATTATGTAGTACTGTTCACTCTTCAGGGCACCCTCGAAAAAATCGAAAAATGGTTCAGCTGACAAAATTCAAGCTCCCCAAGCTGTCTCACCGCAGGTTCATCAACTTCCTGATGCTGGCACGCATCGAGGGTTATCTGCTGGTGATCCTGGCCATCTTCATGCTGCTGCCATGCTTCGTGTCGATGCTTTACGAGACTGAAAGTTCCGTGCCGTTCCTGATAGCCGTGGGCATCACGGCCGGAGCCGGACTGGGCATGTGTTTCCTGAAGCCGAAAAACAAGGACATGGGGCGTCGCGAGGCCATATTGCTCACAGGTCTTACATGGGTGGTGCTATCATTGTTCGGAATGCTGCCGTTCATTCTGTACGGCACGCACATGTCGGTCACTGACGCATTCTTCGAGACGATGTCGGCGTTCACCACCACGGGCGTATCCATCCTCTCCACTCTGGACGGCGTACCGAAATCCATTCTGTTATGGCGCTGTCTGATGCAGTGGTTCGGAGGTCTGGGAATCCTGCTGTTCACGCTCGCCGTAGTGCCCATGCTCAACTCTGCCGGCGGCCTGCTGCTGTTCAACGCCGAGGTGACCGGCATCACTCACGACAAGCTCCGTCCGCGCGTCAGCAACACGGCCAAGGGGCTGTGGGGCATGTACATAGCCCTGACGGCACTGCTCATCATCCTGCTGTCGTTCAGCCGGATGGACTTCTTCGACGCCATCTGCTACGGTCTCTCCACAATGTCCACGGGCGGTTTCGCCACAACGGACCAGGGCATTGTGGAGTTTGCCAGCAATTACGTCAAGGTGGTGCTGACCATATTCATGTTCTTAGGTGGCATAAACTTCGTGCTGTTGTTCCACGCCTTGCAGGGCAATGTGCGCAACCTGTTCCGCAACTCGGTGTTCAAGCTGTATTGCTGGCTGGTAGTGTTCGGTTACGTGGCGCTGGCCATCGACAGCGTGATGCAGGGTCTGTACCATAACGCCGAGGACCTGACGGTCAATCCGCTGTTTCAGTGCGTGTCGGTGATCTCCACCACAGGTATCAGCACGCCCGGTTTCAAGAGCGGCGGCCCGCTGGCCATCATGGTGCTGTTCCTGTTCATGAGCATGGGAGCCTGCTCGGGCAGTACGTCGGGAGGCGCCAAGATCGACCGCTTCCTGGTAATGATCAAGTTCCTGAAGAACGAGTTCTACAAGATAATGCATCCCAGCGCCGTAACCACAGTGATACTCAACGGCAAGGGCACCACTCCCGGCATGATATACAAGACACTGGCTTTCCTTATAATGTATGTGCTGGTGGTCGTAATATCCGGGGCAATAGTAAGTCTCACCGGCATACCACTCGGCGAGGCAGTGTTCCGTTCGCTCGAATCCATTTCCAATTCCGGCATCTGCGATGTTCCGGGCGGACTTTCGGGCAGCTACGCGCATCTTCCGGCGTTAGGCAAGTGGGTGTATGCCTTCGTGATGCTGACCGGACGTCTCGAGATATTCACGGTGTTGCTGGTGTTCACTCCCGGGTTCTGGCATAGATAACAGCAATGGAAATAGTGGGATTAATGGGATTTATGTGAGGATTGGACGGCAGAGGCTGCGGGATTGACGGCTTCCGGCCAGGGGAATCCTGACGGATTCAGGGTCAGATGCAGGTCCTTTTTCGACAGACGCACTCCCACATATTCCTTCAGCTTAGTACGCTCCTGCTCGGTCATACCTTTCGGTGCGTTCACGAATATCATGTTGACGGTGTCCTGCTGCGCGTAGCGGGTAGATGTAGCCACCATGCGAGCAAACGCTATATCGCGCACGGACGGGAACAATACCTTGACCTCGGGCGCCAGGCGTATGCTTTCGTCGCTGAACTGACTGCTCTCCCTGATCACACCTCGAAGTGAATCGATAGTGGTCTGCTGTGACGTCAGCTCCGACTGCATCAGCTTGTAGAACTGCGCGTCCGTGCGGCTGTCCTTCATGTCCTGCATGGCGAATCCCTGCTTTATGTTCAGAATCGTGCCGCCGAGTCCGCAGGAGTCAAGCTTATTGACCATGGCCAGCTGCAGCGAATCCTTGGGCAATGCCGCCCCTATAAGTGTCACGTCTATCACACGCTTATTGCCGTTCATGTATTCCTTGTGGCTCAGCACCTGGGTATTCGGGAATACCATCTCCTTCTCGACGAATGCCTGGGCCTTCTCCATGAACACGTTTTTACGCACCATGACCAGGGTCAGATAGGCGCTTAATATCATCATGGCCGTTATCAGGGTATAGAATATGATCTTGACGCGCTTGCTGCGGGCTTCGTCCTGATACACCACCTTCTTGAATCCCATCAGCTTCACCCCTACCCACGAGGCCACGAAGATGAATATCATGTTGGTAAAGAACAGATAGAAGGCGCCGAGGAAGAAGTGCATCTGCATCGTGGCCAGCCCATAACCTGCGGTACACAGAGGAGGCATCAGCGACGTAGCTATTGCCACACCCGGCATGACCTGTCCCTTGTTCTTGGCGGCTATGCTCAGTATGCCTGCGGCTCCGCCGAACAGTGCCACGAACACATCATAGATGGTAGGCGATGTGCGCGCCAGCAGCTGGCTGGAACTTTCGTACTGAGGCGAGATCAGGAAATAGAGCGCCGACGTGATCAGCGAACCGAGTATGGCCGCCGACACGTTCTTCAGACTTTTCTTCAGCAGGTCGAAGTCCCGTATGCCGATACCAAGACCCATCCCGATGATGGGACCCATCAGCGGCGATATAAGCATCGCTCCTATTATGACCGGCACGCTGTCGGTGTTGAGACCCAACGAGGCTATGAAGATGGCGAATATCAACGTAAGCAGCTGACTTCCTTTGAACGATACGCCGGCGCGGATGCTCGCCTCGACGTCCGTCTGACCCTCCAGGTCCGCCATAGGATTCATATACCCCTTGATGTCGGTCCATGCGTTCTTAGACCATTGTTTTAACCTGTACATGAACGTTCCTTGTGCTTCCATTTCTTCACCTTTTCTTTAGTCATTCACTATTGTTAACAATTTCTTTTTCTGTGCAGTTCGGAAACAGGTTGTGTAATTTCCGTATTTTGATTATTTTTGCATTTACATTGGCGGGCAACCAGCGCCTGCAATGGGCATTTATGTCAGCATTAAAATTACGCGGTCTGGGTGTGGCCATGATAACGCCCTTTGATTCAGACTTTAATATAGACTATCCTGCACTCAGGCGTGTCATAGACCATGTCATCGACAACGGAGCGGACTATCTTGTCATACTTGGCACCACAGGCGAGACGCCGACTCTGACCGCGGCAGAAAAGGCCGAGGTGCGCCGTCGCGCAGTGGAATATACGGACGGAAGAGTACCCCTCATCGCCGGAATGGGCGGCAACTGCACCGCCGCTCTTGTCGATGAAATCCGCACCACCGATCTCACCGGATACTCGGCCATCCTTTCCGTCACTCCTTTCTACAACAAGCCGTCGCAGGAGGGTCTGTACCGCCATTACGCCGAAGTGGCGCGCGCATCGGCCCTTCCCGTGGTGCTATATAACGTGCCGGGACGTACAGGCGTCAACATCGCCGCCGAAACGACGCTGCGCCTCGCCCACGAATTCCCCAATATCGTGGCCATAAAGGAGGCTTCCGGCAATCTGAAGCAGATAGAGGAGATTCTGAGCCGACGTCCCGAGGGCTTCGAGGTTATCTCGGGCGACGACGCCCTGACCTATCCCCTCATCTCCATCGGCGCCGAGGGCGTCATATCGGTGGTGGGCAATGCCTTCCCCAAGGAGTTCGGTCAGATGGTGCGCCTCTGCCTTGAAGGCAACTTCAACGAGGCTCTGCCCATCCATCACCGTTTCCAGAAACTTTACGACGAACTGTTTGTCGACGGCAATCCTGCCGGCATCAAGTATCTGCTGCACGAAATGGGCTTCTGCGAGAACCAGCTGCGTCTCCCCCTGGTCCCCACCCGTCCCGAAACCGGCGAGAAAATCGACCGCATTCTTGCCTCCCTATGATCGCATAGCGCATTTGCTTAGTACTCAATAATGATAGACCAGGCCACTGCCCAGCGCATCAAGGACACCGCCGACATCGTCGAGGTAGTCTCCGATTACGTCCACCTTATCAGGCGGGGCGCCAACTATATGGGTCTGTGCCCGTTCCACAACGAGCGCACGCCATCGTTCTCCGTCAGCCGCAAGCGGAATTTCTGCTACTGCTTCTCGTGCAAGAAGGGAGGCTCGCCCGTCAACTTCATAATGGAGAAGGAGGGCCTCAGCTATCAGGAGGCCCTGATGCACCTGGCAAAGAAATATGGCATCGAGGTCAAGGAACGCGAGCTGACCGACGAGGAACGTCAGCGTCAGAGCGAACGCGAGGGAATGCTGGTGGCCAACGAATGGGCCATGAACCTGATGGAGCACGACCTGCTCCATACCGACGAGGGGCGCGACGTGGGCCTATCCTACTTCACCCAGCGTGGCGTAACCGACGAGGCAATCAAGGCCTTCCACCTCGGCTATGCACTCGATTCCGGCTCGCACCTCGTCACCGAGGCCCGCACAAAGGGCTTCAACATCGATACTCTCAAGACCTTGGGACTTGTCGGCACGTCCGGACGCGGCACCGATTACGACCGCTTCCGTGGCCGGGTCATATTCCCCATACTCAACAATTCCGGCAAGGTCATAGCCTTCGGAGGCCGCGACCTGAAAGGCGGTCTGGCCAAATACATCAACTCGCCCGAGTCGATGCTCTATAAAAAGAGCAACGAGCTGTACGGCATCTTCCAGGCCCGCGCAGCCATTGTACGCGAGTCCAAGTGTTTTCTGGTGGAAGGCTACATGGACGTGATAGGGATGTGGCAGTCGGGAATGAAGAATGTTGTTGCCAGCTCGGGCACCGCCCTGACCGATGGCCAGATAGCGCTGATACACCGTCTGACTGACAACATCACTCTGATATATGACGGCGACGCCGCCGGCATCAAGGCATCGCTGCGAGGCATCGACATGCTGCTGAGCCATAAACTCAATGTCAAGGTGCTGCTGCTGCCCGACGGCGACGACCCGGACTCCTTTGCCCGCAAGCATACGCCCGAGGAGTTCCGCAAATATGTGGAGGAGCATGAGACCGACATCATACGGTTCAAAATAAGTGTACTGCTCACTCCTGAGACGGCGAGCGACCCGCAGAAACGCATCGAGGCCGTGAACAGCGTGGTGGAATCCATCGCGCATATCCCGGACCCCGTGGCGCGTGACGTGTACATTCAGCAATGCGCCAAGCTGCTGGGCGTGACCGAGGAATCCATTGCCATCTCCGTAGGTCGTGCGCGGGAGACTCTTATAGAAAAATGGCGTAAGGAACGTGAATGGAAGCGTCTGCGCGGCGACGAGTCGTTGCCCGACGCTCCCGTGGCCGATCCGCAGCGTCCATCCATAGGACGCACCATCGCCGAGATGTCGCCGGCAAAGCCGAAACGCTCCGAACCGGATACATCGTTCAGACCGCTGGAACGGCCTTTGATAACGTATTGCCTTAAATATGCCTACAAAGAAGTGTTCCAGACCATGGACGAAGACGACGATTCGCTGATGAACGTGCTGGAATATGTGGAGAGCGAGCTCAGTGCCGACGACATCCATTTCTCCATACCGGAATACGCAACGATATTTCAGGAACTTAAAAAAGCGAAGCCGCAGTTTGACGAGGCTTTGTTCCGCAAGCGCGCCGATATAGACCGTGAGAAGGACCAACGGCGTCGCGACGCGATAAACGAGATTGCCGACGGCGATTACTCGGTCAGCGAGATAGCGGCCAAGGAACAGAAGATGGAGAAGGACCTGAACGAATGGTCTGCCGCACAGATCAACGATTTCATCAAGGAATGGCCGTCACGCATGCTGGCCAGCCATGAGAACGACATGGTGCGCCGGGCCGTGACGGAACTGTTGCGTGAAAAACATCACCTCAGCAACATCTTCGCCAACATGCCACAGGACGAGCTGGAGGAAAACCGTCTCGACGCCCTGGTGCCGAGAGCCATCACCGAATGGAAGTCGGAGATACTGAACCGACAGCTACGGGATTTGTTACAGAAGTTTCATGCCACCGGCGCCGATATCTCGCCCGATGACGAGCTACAGATGCAGCTGCGCCTCAACTCAATCATGAACCTGCGCAGCCTGTTCGCCAAAGAAACAGGCGAACGCGTACTGTCCGCCTCCAAAATTAATAATTAGCAATTGCTAAAAGACATAGCTGAGGCCGAGTCCTACGAATACGCCGCTGGTCTGCGGCATGATGCTGTAACGGCCCTGTAACGACATCTTGAAGAAATTGGTGAAGTACACGTCGAAACCCAATCCGACATTGACTCCCATACGGCTGCGGTTGGTCTCCTCGTAGTAGTTTTTGTTATAA
Organism: Porphyromonadaceae bacterium UBA3318; assembly: GCA_002361235.1. Taxonomy (GTDB): domain Bacteria; phylum Bacteroidota; class Bacteroidia; order Bacteroidales; family Muribaculaceae; genus Lepagella. Next base: position 132,353 of record DESI01000010.1, read on the forward strand.
TGCCAGTTGTTGAACGCGATACCGGCCAGAGGATAGACACCGAAGCCACGCACCAACTGGAACGGAAAATGCACGTCGCCGTTGATCATGAATCCCGACTTGTGGTCGTTGCCCATTATATATCCTATCTCCGGAGCGATACGCACGTGGTCGGCGCACTCCCACTGATAGTTCATGCTGACATAGCCGCTCTCGTTATACGATGCGAAGCCGCCTGTGAGTCCCACTGACATCTCGCCCTTGCCAAATGCATTTGCCTCGTTGACGCTGAATATCGCTGTCAGTCCCACAACCGCCGCTACCACATATCGTAACCCTTTCATCGCAACCTTAAATTAAATTTTAAATGTTAATTTTATAGTTTTAACGCTTCAGTCCGAAAATTGTTTTGTAACTTTGCAATACTCTCCGATATCAAGGTCATTAAGGTCTTTAGAGTCCTTAAGGTCATTAAAGTCCTTAGGGCCCTTGAGGTCACTGCTTCAACCCGAAATTATGACACAATACAGTTTCCCGGATATGTTGCGCGTCACGGCCTGCGTCCCATCGGTACGCCCATGCGACATAGATGGCAACGTCCGGGCCATCATGCGCATGGCCACCGACGCTGCGCGTCTCGGCGCCGACATAGTCCTCTTTCCCGAGCTTTCCGTGACAGGCTATACCTGCGCCGACCTGTTCCACGACTCCTTGCTGCTTGATGCCGCCGACCGAGCCATTGACCGCCTGGCGCAGTTCTCCGTCACCGTCGGCTCGGTCATCATTGTCGGAGCTCCCTGCCGATGCAACGACCGCCTGTATAACTGCGCTTTCGTCATTTCCGACGGCAACGTACAGGGCGTGGTGCCCAAGTCATTCCTACCCGACTACAACGAATTCTACGAGAAGCGCTGGTTCTCGTCGCCACTATCGCTGCCGGACGGTGTGTTCCCTTACAGCGAGAAGTACGGCAAGGTTACGCCCCGACGCATCTTCTCAGTGCGCGGCATCAGGTTCGGCATCGAGATATGCGAGGACCTGTGGGTGCCCGCGCCACCGAGTTCCGACCTGGCCATGGCCGGGGCCGAAGTCATACTGAACCTCTCGGCCTCCGATGCCTTGATCGGAAAGCACGATTACCTTCTCTCGCTTCTCGCCAACCAGTCGGCGCGCTGCCGGTGCGCTTACGTCTATGCCTCGGCCGGTTTCGGCGAATCATCTACCGACCTGGCTTTCGCAGGCAATGCCATCATTGCCGAGAACGGCCGTATATTGAAGCAGAGCGAGCTGTTCGACACTCACGAACTGATGCAGACCGCCGACATCGACGTGGCCCATCTGCGTCACGACCGCATACACATCTCCTCCTTCAATGAATATTTCCCGCTGGCCGGCAAGTATGAGCTTACGGAATGCGACGTGACCGAAAACCGCGTACGCGAAGCGAATCCGTTGGCCTACCGATATGTGGATCCAACCCCGTTCGTTGACAAGGATGAGTCCGAGCTTTTCCGCCGCTGTTCGGACATCAGCTCCATCCAGGCCTGGGGACTGGCCACGCGCCTCAAGGCCATCGGCTGCCGTAATGTGGTGATCGGCATCTCCGGTGGTCTCGACTCCACTCTTGCATTGCTCGTCACCGTCAAGGCATTCGATATGCTCGGCCTGGACCGCAAGGGTATCCACGCCATAACGATGCCCGGATTCGGCACAACGGCACGCACCCGTTCCAACGCGGATTTATTAATGGAAACCCTCGGAGTTACGGCACTGTGCATCCCCATCGGCGAGGCAGTATCCCTCCATTTCCGTGACATAGAACACAATCCTGACAATCAAGACATCACATACGAGAACTCGCAGGCCCGCGAGCGCACACAGATTCTGATGGACTATGCCAACAAAGTGAACGGTCTGGTCATAGGAACCGGCGACCTGTCGGAGTTAGCGTTAGGCTGGTGCACCTACAACGGCGACCAGATGTCGATGTACGGCGTCAACGCATCGGTGCCCAAGACCATGGTGCGCTGGCTGGTTACAGGTTTCGCGCGTGAGACCAAAAACTACGCTCTGCACGACGTATTGCTCGACATCGTGGACACTCCCATCAGCCCCGAACTCCTGCCCGCCGACAGCCACGGAAATATAGCCCAGAAAACCGAGGATTCCGTAGGTCCGTACGAGCTGCACGACTTCTTCCTATACCATATAATGCGTTTCGGCGACGGTCCCGACAAGATTGCCGCGCTCGCCGCAAAGGCATTCGACAAGAAATATGACCTACAGACAATATATAAGTGGTTGAAAACGTTCTATAAACGATTTTTCAGTCAGCAGTTCAAGCGGTCGGTGATGCCCGACGGAGTGAAAGTCGGCTCCATCTGCCTCTCCCCGCGCGGCGACTGGCGAATGCCTTCCGACGCCTCGGCACGAATCTGGCTCGACCGGATCCAGCAGCTTATCGACGGCTTGAAGCAAGACTGACCCATCCATGACAGCAGCTTGTGATAGCCAACAACCCAACTTTTAAGAATGTTTTCTTTAGACGAACGCATATTTCTTTTTTTCAACGGACACAGATCTCCGCTGCTCGACATACTGATGCCGGTTTACACATCGCCCTGGATATGGGTGCCGTTTTACGTGGCATGCTTCGCAGCGCTGATATATAAATACGGATGGATCCGCGCACTGATGATGCTCGGCGCCATCGTTGCTGCCGTCGGCCTTGCCGATTATATCTGCGCCTCCATAATACGCCCCTGGTTCAGCCGCCTGCGCCCATCCAACCTCGACAATCCCTTCAGTCAGTATGTCACTGTAGTCAACGGCTACCGAGGCGGCAGATACGGATTCCCCTCGTGCCATGCCGCCAACACATTCGCGCTGATAGGCTCGATCGTCACTTTCACGCGTTCCACACGCTTCGCCGTGATGCTGGTGCTCTGGGGCCTGTTTGTATGCTACACCCGCATGTATCTCGGCGTGCATTATCCCACCGACCTGCTGATGGGTGCCACTATAGGCTTGACGTTGGGTATCACCATCGCACTCGTAACTCAGCGCGCCGGAGCCAACGCCCGCCGCATCCGCGACAGCCGCGGTTACCGTGTGCGCCACGTGCAGTTCAACCTTGTCAACACGAATTACACCCTGGCCCTCGGCCCCATCCTTATCCCCACGGCCATCCTGGTCGCAACCCTGCTGACAGGCTTCCTCTTCCTCATTAAATAATCCTCCCTTTCCTCCCATCTCTCCCACTCCTCCCACTCCTCCCACTCCTCCCTCTCCTCCCACTCCTCCCATCTCTCCCACTCCTCCCACTCCTCCCATAATTCCCATAATTTCCCAATTCCCCACACCTCTCCTCTCCTACTATGAAAGAGCTTACCAACCACTCAGTTCCGCGCTATTCGCGCGATGACATGTCCCGCGCCCTAGAGACGCTGCGCAACGGCGGCGTCATACTGTATCCCACCGACACCATCTGGGGACTTGGCTGCGACGCCACAAACCCCGAAGCCGTTGAAAAGATCTACTTCCTGAAGGGTCGCTCCGAATCCAAGGCCATGCTGGCCCTGGTGGGCAACGAGGGGCAACTGCAGAACTGCGTGCATCATATACCCGAAATCAGCTGGGAGCTGATAGAGGCGGCCATGCGCCCCCTGACCATAATCTACGACCATCCTAAGGGTTTGGCGCACAATATGCTGGCTCCCGACGGCAGCGTAGGCATACGCATCACGTCCGAGAACTTCAGCCGCACCCTGTGCCAGCGTTTCGGCAAGCCCATAGTCTCCACATCGGCCAACCGCAGCGGCATGAAGTCGCCCAAGACATACGCCGAAATCAGCGACGACATCAAATCCAAGGTAGATTATATCGTGGAGTATGGCCGCGGCAACAATCTCCCCGCCTCCGCCTCCGACATCATCAAGATTTCCGACGGCGGCATCGTCAAGGTAATCCGGTAAACCGTTAGGTCAGTTTAAAAAGTTGAAAGAGTTTAGAAAGTTAAGATAACACCGCAGAGGCTTCAATAGCCACACTATTATCTTAACTTTCATAACTTTCTAAACTCCCTAAACTCACCATATAAAGAGAGAAGGTGCT
>DESI01000055.1 GCA_002361235.1 Porphyromonadaceae bacterium UBA3318
TGCCCTGCTATCGGCTACTACAATGGGGTAATAAGCGTAGCCCTTGCGGCCGTGACGCTGTAACCTGATTTTTGTTGCCATAAACTTGCCGGTTTACTATTGATTGGTTTCTCAAACGACCCTCCGGACTAAGGCCCGGACTCGGTTTGCGACTGCAAAGTTAATTCTATTTGCTGAATCTCGCAAGTTTTTGAAGTTTATTTTGTAATTTTGCAGTGACAATAGTGGAGGCCGCTGCTCGGGGCAGCGCGCATGACCCCGCTACAGATTCCGCAATTTCCGTAATTTATGGCTACATTAAGCTTAATAGATAGACTTGACATACTCGAACCCCGGTTTGAGGAGGTGTCTACGTTGATAACCGATCCGGCAGTCATAGCCGACCAGCAGCGTTACGTGCGGCTGACCAAGGAGTATCACGACCTGGAGCGGATATTGGAGGCCAAGCGCGAATATGTGAGCGCCCTGGCGGCTGTGGAGGAATCCAGGCAGATTCTTGCGGACGAGGAGGACGAGGAGATGCGTCAGCTGGCCCGTCAGGAGCTGGACGAAGCCCAGGCCCGCATCCCGGAGCTGGAGGAGCGTATCAAGCTGATGCTGGTGCCGGCCGATCCGGACGACGCCAAGAACGCCGTGGTCGAGATCCGCGGCGGTACGGGAGGCGACGAGGCGGCCCTGTTTGCCGGCGACCTGTTCCGCATGTATCAGAAATTCGCGGAGTCCAAGGGCTGGGAACTGGCCGTCAGCTCATATTCCGAAGGCGCAGCCGGTGGCTATAAGGAAATAGTGTTTACCCTGACGGGTGCCGGCGTGTACGGCGTGATGAAGTATGAGTCGGGCGTGCACCGCGTGCAGCGAGTGCCGGCCACCGAGACGCAGGGCCGCGTCCACACTTCGGCCGCAACCGTGGCCGTATTGCCCGAGGCGCAGGAATTCGAGGTGGAGATACACGAGGGCGAGATACGCTGGGACACTTTCCGCTCGGGCGGAGCCGGAGGGCAGAACGTCAACAAGGTGGAATCCGGGGTGCGACTGCGTTACAACTGGAAGAATCCCAATACCGGCCAGGTGGAGGAGATTCTGATAGAATGCACCGAGACCCGCGACCAGCCCAAGAACAAGGAACGGGCCCTGTCGCGTCTGCGTACGTTCATCTACGACCGCGAGCATCAGAAGTATCTGGACGACATCGCCTCCAGACGAAAGACAATGGTCAGCACCGGCGACCGCTCGGCCAAGATACGCACCTATAATTTCCCCCAGGGCCGAATCACCGACCACCGTATCAATTACACCATATATAACCTGCAGGGATTCATGAACGGCGACATCCAGGACTGCATCGACAAACTGACCGTGGCCGAAAACACCGAGAAGCTGAAAAGCGCCGAACTGTAATCCCTACTTGTCGAGTGCTTCGTACTGCGAGTGGCTGGACTTGAACTCCGGCACAATCTCCTTCATGTGCCTTACGATGGTCATGTCGTCATCTTTCAGGCTCGATTCGTATAGGGCCTGTATGTTGCGGCACGCATCCTCGTAGTCGTAATCGCGTACTGTGGCGATCTTGATTTTGGGATTGTCGGTAGGCAGGGTGGTTTCTTCCTTGTTCAGCACCTCCTCGTACAGTTTCTCGCCATCCCTGAGTCCTATGAATTCTATTTTTACATCCTTGGCGCCGGACAGGTCGATCATGCGGCGCGCGAGGTCCACGATACGCACCGGTTTGCCCATGTCGAACACGTATATCTCGCCTCCATGCCCCATGGTGCCGGCTTCAAGCACCAGCTTGCAGGCCTCCGGTATCAGCATGAAATAACGGATTATGTCCTTGTGAGTCACTGTAATGGGTCCTCCTTTTTTAATCTGCTCCTTGAACAGCGGGATTACGGAACCGTTGCTGCCCAATACGTTGCCGAAGCGCGTGGTGACAAACTGCGTGACACCCTTGACCGTGCCGTTCTTGATGGCCCTGTCCAGACTCTGGACATATATCTCGCAGATGCGTTTGGAACATCCCATCACGTTGGTGGGGTTCACGGCCTTGTCGGTGGAAACCATCACGAACTTTCTGGTGCCGAATTCCACGGCCAGATCGGCGATGTTGCGGGTGCCCTGCACATTGTTGCGTACGCTCTCGCCGGGATTGTCCTCCATCATGGGCACGTGCTTATATGCGGCGGCATGGAACACATATTCAGGCCGGTAACGGTCGAACAGATCGTGCATACGCCGTTTGTTGGTTATGTCGCCCACTATTGTCAGCGCCTCGATTTCGGGCCAGTTGCGCACCATCATCAGCCGTATGTCGTGCAACGGTGTCTCCGCCTGGTCTATCAGGATCAGGCGTTTGGGCCTGAACCGTGCCAGCTGACGCACCAACTCGCTGCCGATGCTGCCTGCGGCTCCCGTCACCATGATGCTGCGGTCCGACAGCTGGTTGCCTATAGTGTCTATGTCTATCTGAATCTCGTCGCGTGGCAGCAGGTCCAGGATGTCCACCTCGCGCAGCTGGTTATGGTCCAGGTCGGCCTTGCCGTCCCATTCCTTGGGCGAAGGCATCATCATCATCGTCACACCTGCGCGCAGCAACATGTCGGTCATCTGCTCGTTGTTGCGTATGATCTCGTTCTTATGCGGCGCTATCAGCACGGTGTCTATGTTCTCGCGTTTGAGGACATCGGCCAGCCGGGCGTCATTGTGATAGACCTTTACGCCCATCAGCATGTGCTCGGGCATATCCTCGCCGTCGGAGATAAAACCGCACAGCTTGTAGCGGCTGTTGTTGTTGCGTATGCTCTTGGCCAGGCCTACGCCACCGTGTGCAGTGCCATAAACCATGGTGCGCCTGGATGATGACTGCGTGAACGTATTGTCGTACAGAACCTTAACGACCACACGCATGGCCCACATCAGTACGGTGGCAAGCAATGCGGACACTATCAGGTCGCGCATGCGGACGGGAAACAGCCAGTCATCGGAATTAAACACATATTTCGTGATGGCTATCATTCCCAGACCGCTCAGCATGGCCAGGGCAATCTTCTGCAGGTCGATGAACGACGAGTATCTGATCACACCCGAATAGGTGTGGAACATCCTGAATCCCAACAGATAGAATATCAGATAGAAAAAGAAAGCACCCGAAAGGGGCTTGATGATTTCCATAGTATAGGCCGGACCGTTCATCAGCATATAGACGAGCAGGTCGGAAAACAATACCAAGCAGCAATCCAGTATCAGTATGCACCATAGCGGCAATGCGCGTTTGGAGAAATACCAGCTTGATAGTTTAGAGATCATAGGTTCTTAGTTAGCATTTATTCTATCTTTGTTACGATAATGTCATTTTGCCATATACGCAGACGTAATCCGTATATATTCATGTTCACGGCTTGCAAAAATAGCAATAAAAACTGAAAAAAACAAAACAAACTGCCGTACTCGGCCTAAAGGGTAAAATAATATAAAAAAGAAAAAAAGGACTGCGTTTCAGCAGTCCTTTGAAGTAGTCGATCCGGGACTCGAACCCGAGTCTCCACCGTGAGAGGGTGGCGTGCTAACCGCTACACTAATCGACCGATTTTTGATTGTCAGCAGGTGTTGTTCCTGTTTGACGATGCAAAATTACAACTTATTTTTGAATCTGCAAAATTTTAAGCGATTTTTTTGAAAAAATCTGCATGAAATCGTGGATCCATGCGTGTCCGGAGCTACATGGACATCCGTGCCACGTGGCCTACATCCCTCGTTATTTGCTGTTTATCTCAATTACGAGTCCATCGTACGCCGGATGCACATTTTCCGGGAGGCGCTTGTCGAAAAGTTCGTGTGTATCCGCTTCGTGGTTGAGATGGGTGAGGTATGCCGTTCCGGGTTTCACTTCTGCAATAAGGTCGAGGGCTTCCTGAATGGTGAAGTGAGCGAAGTGGTCGCGGTCGCGCAGTGCGTTTACGATCAGTACGTCGAGGCCTTCCAGTTTCTCTTTCTCTATTTCGCTGATGTGCTTGCAATCGGTCACGTAGGCGAAGTTGCCGATACGGTATCCGAAAATGGGCTTGCTGCCGTGCAGCACTTCGATGGGCGTAATCTTTAGCCCGTTGATATGGAACGGGTAGTTGTCAATGACACGCAAATCGAATTTGGGCACGCCGGGGTAGGGGTGTTCCTTGAAACAATACGCCAGCCTTTCCCTCAGGTCGGTGTCCACATCCTTGCGGACATACAGCGGCAGATCGCCGGTGGCGCAGAACGGCCTCAGGTCCTCTATGCCGCCGATGTGGTCGTAATGCACGTGAGTGATAAGCACGGCGTCTAAATTATATATGTGTGCGTCGAGGGCCTGCCGGCGGAAGTCGGCCGATGCGTCTATCAGCAGGTTCATGCCGTGGGTCTGCACCAGTACCGAGGCGCGACGGCGTTTGTCGCGTGGATCGGTGGAACGGCATACCTCGCATTCACATCCCACCTCGGGCACGCCCTTGGAGGTGCCGCTGCCCAACACCGTCACCTTAATTGACGTGTCGATGTAGTTCACTTCAGGGAGAAGGTCGATATAGAAGCGGCGTCTCACGGCACTGCGCACCTCGTTGGCCAGCACCGCGACATCCGCAGCCGTGGCATGGTCCACATTGGCCAGGACCAGTGGCTGCTTCTCCCATACCTGCGCTCCGCCCACGCGATGACCCTTCATGCCGGCATGGTCTATGAGCCATGCGGCCGACAGCTTCTTGAGGTGCTCGCCGACATCGTGTGCGGGAATATCCATGCCGCTGCGCGCGCAGATATCCTCCCAATGGGGGCGGCTTATAACCGGATTCTTGAAGAAACTGCCCGCGCTTCCGATTTCATGCCAGTCGGGCAGCTTTCCGTTGCGTATGCGCCGAATTTCTTCGGCAGTCTCGCGCAAAGTGGGTGTATGGCCAAGCTTCTCCTTAAATTCGCGCAACGGGCCATATTCAAGATTCGTAGCCTCGTTGCCGGGAATCATCCTGAAGCATACGCGCAGCACGATGTACCGGTCCTTGCCTTCGTGCTTGAAGAAGGAGTCGCGGTATCCGAAGCGGCATTCCCGATTGGTGAACCGGCACGGTTTGCGCGTAAGCGTGTCGAAGCATTCCACGGAATAAATCACATCCTTGGCCTCGACGCCGTACGCCCCCACATTCTGCACGGCCGAGGCTCCCACGCACCCGGGTATGCCGGCCATGTTCTCCACGCCCCCCAGCTGACGCGCCACGCACCAGTCCACGAATTCGTCCCAGTTCACGCCGGCGCCGGCAATGACATAGACATTGTCCGGATCCTTGTCGTAACGTTTTATGCCTTCGATGCGCGAATGCAGCACAAGACCGTCAAACTCGTCGATGAACAGAAGATTGCTGCCGCCTCCCAAGTTCAGTATCTCGTTGTTGATGAATATTTCGGAACGGGATATCTTCAGCAACTCGGCTTCGCTGCTGTATTCGGCATACCATCTTGCGCGTGCCGGGATGCCGAAAGTGGTGAGAGAGGTCAGGTCCTTATGTTCTTCAAATTGAATGTCCATGATTATCGTTTGTTGTCCACGAGTTTGTCGTCGATGAAAAATAGGTATCTGCCGTCGGAATATTTCCAGATGTCGGCCAGGATGTTCCAGTCGTGACCGGTCTCCACCTGGTCGGGATTGCCCAGGGCCAGCTTGCATTCCTGTTTGGTCATGCCGGGCTGCACCTGTTCGGAGCATATCAGTTCCCACACCTCAGGTGCGATGTCGGGAAATCTGAGTTTCGGGTCGGAGATATAGAACAGCGAGGCGAAGTTGCGCGAGCCCTGGTTTCCCTTGCCGTCAGGCATGTTCATGGGAAGCCATGCCTTGTCCTTGCCGTCGTCGAAACATATAAGGAGCGGAAACGAGGAATTGCCACGCTTCACCTGACCGATGGTGACGGGTATGAATTTACGTCCCTTGACGGGATTCATATCGTCATCGTACCACAGGGCGGTGCGCAGCCACACTTTGCGGCCGGTAAGCATCGTGCTGAATTCCGACACCATGTCGAGGTCTATCAGCATGGGGAAGTCGCTCCATACCATCGACCCGGTTGCTGCGGGATCCTTGCGCACCGTATATGTCATGAACCGGTCGAGGGAGGGTATGTCGAATTTCACTACCGATATGTTCCGGCCGTCGGGAGCGACGGCGGCATCGGTGCAGATGTAACGCACGGTCATATCCTGAATGGAATCCTGATGCGTGCGGCGTCCGCTGCGGTCGGTTATGTCGTAAAGCAGCGACGCGCGTGAGTTGGTCACGACGAATTCCTTGCCCGGCGTCCATTCCGACAACGGGACCGGATGCACCGAATCGGCCAGCGCTTCCTCGGTGCTTTCCCTCATGATGAGCCGGTCGGCCCGCGTGGGCGTGATTCGTTTGGTGCGCTCTATGCCCGTGTTGCACGAGGCCATAAGCGACAGGCACGCAAATAAATACATGGTATGTTTCAGTTTCAATTTCAGATATATTGAAGTTGTTTAAACTAATTTACGTTTAATAGAATCTAAAGAAGTGTAAACTTTATGGCAACCTTTTATTAATCTTTTGGGCATCTTTGTTTGCTTTCGTCGGGTCCAACCGAATGGTTGCACCCTCCTCAATCAAACAAATCTGCTCCAAAATCTTAATAAATCTTGCCATAAAAATTAGTTTAAACAACTTCATTGCCATAGTTCTGAATGCAAAATTAGAAAAAAATATCGAGAATTTTTGGTCAGTTTGTAAATTTTATATAACTTTGCACTCGCAAACGGCGGGATAGCTCAGTCGGTTAGAGCGTCGGATTCATAACCCGGAGGTCCCGAGTTCAATTCTCGGTCCCGCTACGAATCGTTTGGAAGGTGCGTCAAATGCTGGTTTGACGCACCTTATTTTATGTTCCCGATGTTATATCATTATAAAAGTAGTAAAACATATAACGGTAAATGATTCCACGGGAATACAAAGAATAGCGCTATGATGACAATGTACGAAAGGCTCATGACACTGCCCATATTCAAGGGAGTAGGCACCGAACAGTTATCGCTGTTTCTGGAGAAGACGCACCTGGATTTCTATAATTACGAGGCCGGCGCCGTGATACAGCCATTGCTTGAGGATTGCAACGGATTGAAGTGTGTCCTGACGGGCCGGACCGAGATGGTATATACATTGTCGGGGGGCGAAAGCCGTCTTGTGGCTGAATATGGGCCGGGCAAGGTGCTGGGCATGGAGCGGCTGTTCGGCATGGACACGCGTCCGCGTCATGAAGTGCGCGCCCTGGAGCCATGCGGCACCATGAGCTTCTCGAAGGAACAGTACATGTCACTGCTGCGCAGCAACCACATCTGTCTCATTAATTACCTGAATTATCTGAACTATCACTGCCAGCGCATCGAGGTCTCGATGGAATCATTGTACAGCCGTTCGGTGGCAGGAACTCTCGCTGTCATCGTGTCGCTGATGACCGACCGTGACTGCAGGCGGATAGTGCTGGAAGGTATGGACCGGCTTTGGGCCACAGGCCCGGAAAACGCGCAGGCCGATTACGACAGGCAGGTTGACGGGCTGGTGGACGCCGGCTACGTCAAGTTCGGCAACGAAGGCGAAATCATCATCGAATCCCGCCAGTCGCTGCTCGATTACGCCGAAAGCCTGCAGGAACAGAACCGGTGAAATCCGGATTATTCATCAATAATAGGATTACGATGGGGCGATTAGGGAGTAATCGTGCCTCGATTCCTTTGTCAATTTATCATTTTTTTATAAATTTGCCTTTCGGAATCCTTGTCCGTTATGAAATGGTCAGGATAATTGAAAAACTCAAAAGCTGCAAATTATAAAAAAGATGACAAATACAGCAAAAATCAAGGCCCGCCTGTCGGTGATGAACTTCCTGGAGTTCGCCGTATGGGGCGCATACCTGATTTCGATGGGTATGTTTCTGGGCAATCACGGTCTCGGCGCAGACGTATTCTGGTTTTATACCGTACAGGGACTCGTGTCCATCATCATGCCCGCATTGATGGGCATAGTGGCCGATCGCTGGATACCGGCCCAGCGCACATTGGCGTTGTGTCAGCTCCTGGCCGGCGTGATGATGATCGTCACGGGCGCGATAGCCAATTCGCAGCTTGCCGCCAACGGCACTCTCGAGTTCGGCCCGCTGTTCTCAGCCTACACCGTTTCGGTGGCATTCTTCATGCCTACGATTGGACTCAGCAACTCGGTGGCTTTCAATGTGCTGAACCAGAACAAACTCGACACCGTGACGCATTTCCCGATGATTCGCGTGTTCGGTACGGTTGGCTTCATTTTTGCCGAGCTGTTTGTCAACTTCGTGCCCTGGGGTGGTCAGGCCATCCAGTTCTCGGCAGCGCAGTTCTATACCTCGGGTATATTCAGCATCATTCTTGCGGCCTACTGCCTGACGTTGCCCAACTGTCCCGTCGACAAGAGCGGCGAGAAGAAATCGCTGGCCGATGCACTCGGTCTCAAGGCGTTCAGGCTGTTCAAATACCGCGACATGGCCATATTCTTCATCTTCAGTATGTTGCTGGGCGTATCACTGCAGATCACCAACAGCTATGGCTCGTCGTTCATCAATTTCTTCAGCAATCCGGAGCTGCCGCAGTTTGCCGACGGCTTCATGGACGGCTGGTGGGCCAAGAACCCTACGTTCCTAATCTCCATCTCGCAATGCGCCGAGGCTCTGTGCATACTGCTGATACCGTTCTTCCTGCGTAAGGTAGGCATCAAGGGGGTTATGCTCATAGCCATGTTCGCATGGGTGTTCCGTTTCGGCTTCTTCGGTATCGGCGACACCAACTGCCCGGGATTCATCTGGTTGCTGCTTTCGTGCATGGTTTATGGCGTGGCGTTCGACTTCTTCAACGTTTCGGGCGGTATGTATGTCGACAGTCGCACGTCGCACGATCAGCGTTCGGCAGCCCAGGGACTGTTCATGCTGATGACCAACGGAATCGGAGCATCGTTAGGTACGTTCTTAGCCGGTAAGTTGGTGGTGAACAAGCTGGTGAACACTCCGGACCTGACATTGCAACAGCAGCTTGACGGCTGGCATGAATCGTGGCTTATTTTCGCGGCATACGCCCTGATTGTAGGTGTGCTGTTCTGGATTGTCTTCAAGGAGCGCAAACCCGAAGAAAGACACGAAGCCGAGGATGCAATGAAGGAAAATAATCCTGATGCCGGCGGAATGATTGAAGTCTGAACGGAAATGATACGTTTTTATTCCCCCGGCATAGAGCAGACCGGTACGCTGCCCGAGGATGAGTCCACGCACTGTTGCCGCGTGCTGCGTATGCGCGAGGGCGACGAGATAGAGACCGTCGACGGCGAGGGGCATGTGTACCGTTGCGTCATAACGAATGCGCATCCCAAGCATGCCGGTGTAGAGGTGCTGGAACGGACGGACCAGCCTCAGAACTGGCGGGGACGACTCACATTGGCAGTGGCTCCGACCAAGAACGCCGACCGTATGGAATGGCTTGTGGAAAAGGCTGTGGAGATGGGCGTGAACGAAATCGTGCTGTTGCGTTGCGAGCATTCCGAGCGCCGGAAGATGAACACCGACCGTCTGGAGCGCATAGCCGTATCGGCCATGAAGCAGTCGCTCAAGGCCCGGTTGCCTAAGGTCGCAGGCCCGGTAGATTATAAGGATTTCATTAAGGAACATGCCGATACCCGGGAGTTCAGGTGCTTCGGATACTGCTCGCCCGAAGTGGAGCGGCGCGACTTCGGTCAGTGCTGCACTAAGGATAGCGACGTGGTGGTGATGATAGGCCCGGAAGGGGATTTCAGCCCTGCGGAAGTGGAGACGGCCATCAAAGCCGGATTCCTGCCGGTGACATTCGGCACCAGCCGGTTGCGCACGGAGACTGCCGCGCTTTACGCTACGGCCGCGTTCCATGTAATAAACAATATGTAAGAATACTGAAAAATGAAAATATCGGAATATTTGCAAAGTAGCCCTGCTGGCAATTTCTTTCTGTTGGCCGGCCCGTGTGTAATTGAAGGTGAGGAAATGGCCCTCGACATAGCCGAGAAGCTGGTTGAAATCACCTCCGGATTCAACATCCCGTACGTGTTCAAGGGGAGCTACCGCAAGGCCAACCGCAGCCGCCTGGATTCGTTTCAGGGCATCGGTGACGAAAAGGCGTTGAAGATATTAGCAAAGGTCCGCGACACGTTCGGCATCCCGGTAGTGACGGACATACATTCGGCACCCGAGGCCGCGATGGCGGCTGAATATGTCGATATCCTTCAGATCCCCGCCTTCCTGTGCAGGCAGACGGACCTGCTCATAGCCGCAGCTAAGACTGGTAAGTTTGTAAATATCAAGAAGGGGCAGTTCTTAGCGCCTGAATCCATGAGGTTCGCCGTGTCAAAAGTAATAGAGTCGGGCAACAGTGAGGTAGCCGTTACCGACCGCGGTACGTTCTTCGGCTACGGCGACCTGGTCGTGGATATGCGCGGCATACCTGAAATGAAACGCTCGTGCGGATGTCCTGTTATCATGGACATAACGCATTCCCTTCAGCAGCCCAATCGCGCCGAGGGCGTGACAGGGGGCAAGCCCGAACTGATAGGCACCATAGCCCGCTCGGCTATATCCGCAGGTTGTGACGGTATCTTCATGGAGACGCATCAGAATCCGGCAGTGGCCAAAAGCGACGGCGCCAACATGCTCCCTCTTGACCAGGTGGAGGACCTGCTCGGAAAACTTACGGTTCTTAGAATGGCGGTCAATGAAATCAGCTAATCAGCTTTTCTGACCTGACTGAGACTCTGACTTCGGCTCCGGCTCGCCCCAAACCTTTGGAGGCTGTTGCACGGGGCCGTTGTTGTTTTGTGCCGTCTGTGCATATAGTCCGGCGGGAGGTATGCCCGGATTCATGGGCGTGCTGCTGTTCCGGAAGAAGGGGTAGGGCATGCCGGTCACGAATTCCGGATTCTTGCCCGGACTCAGATAGCCGTCCACAATGGTGTCGCGGCCCGACGGATTCTCGAAGGTATATAGATGGAAACGATGCATCATCACGGCCAGGTGCTCGAACACAGACGCCATGATGCCCTCGTAAGGCAGCCAGGAGGATGTGGCGGTGAAACAGTATATCTGCAACGGTATTCCGGCCGAGGTCTGTGCCAGCGTGGTCACGAAGCATGTGCTGGTCTGCGATATGTCGCTGTTGTTGGCCAGATACATGCGGATATACGCGCGGAACATGCCTAAATTGGTATCGATTGTTCCGTCCACCAGGCCGTCGGGATTGTTTACGTCATATTCCTTGCCGGCGGCTTTCTGCTTCAGCTTGCCGTCGATCCATTCGCCCATCAGGGGAATGGCATGGAACTCCTTCAGCATTTCGTCGGTGGTCTCCACCACTGAATCGGCGTCGATCATATACGAACGCTGGATGCGGCGTGTGTCCGACAGCTGCATGTTGCGGTAGTTGGTGAATCCATTGGTTATCAACGTGTACGGCGCAACTGTGGTGACTGTCAGGTCCCAGTTGGTGACCTTCACGGCTGTCAGTGACACTTCGGTAACGGTGCCGTTGGCATTGCTGTTAGGCACCACTATCCAGTCGCCCACATGCAGCGAATCGTTCTGGGCCAATTGCACTCCGGCCACCAGCCCGAGGATGGAATCCTTGAATATCAGCATCAGCACCGCGGCGAACGCTCCGATTCCGGCCAGGAGTGACGCCGGCGACTTGTTGACGAGAACAGCACAGCACACTATCAGCGTCATGATCCAGATGATGATCTTGATAACCTGCGCTATTCCGTGCAGCGGCAGACGCTTTTTGTTTTCGTTCTTGTCGATATGTTCCCAGATTCCATCTGTCAGAGTACATAGCGACCTCGCCAGCACTATTGACATATAGACCCATGACAACCGTGTGAGCCATGATGCCAAAGTGACGTGGGTATAGAGGGTGAACTGTATCAGGATTACGAACAGCAGTGGCGGAATCACATTGCACACCTTTATGAAAAAGTGCTTTTCCACCAGAATGTCATACAATGACAGCTTGTTCTTGAAATTGATGTGACGCAGTATGAATACGCATATAGTCTTCACAACCCATCCTGCCGCAAAGGCCACGGCGAAGACAACCAGTGCATATATCACGACAAACGCGTCGTCTGTTTCGGGCAAGTGAAACGTTTTGATCAGCCATGTTGAAAGGCTCATCAGATGTCTGGCCACGGCGTATGTGCTTTGCTCCGTGACCGTTTCTGCTATATGTAGAGTCGGCATCTTATCGGATGCCTGGGCTATAATGGATGTCAATGTCATATCCTGCGGGTTTATAGTGGATACTATTAGTTTATAGTCGTGGTAAATACAGAGAGAGCGTACTTACACTCCTTATATATATATTATTACAATGCGCGGTCGGGGATGGTTCGATGCTGCGGAGAAGCGTCTGTATGTCATCAGCCACCGGGTCACGGTGGATGTGTGAATATGACCATGAAAATGCATAATCGACAAAAACGAAATCAAAAGAAGGTGAAAATGGGCATGTTACAAAGCGTTAACATTTATTCACAATTCAATAAATATATTTTTGCACACAAATTGGGATCTGTGCAAAACGTTCAAAAATATGCTGTAAAACATAATTTTGAGATAAATTATTATGTTATTGGCACTTGGGTGTAAAATTATTCGAATGGATAATTATATTTTGAAAAAAAAGATTAAATCGATTGGTTTTTTCGGAGAAATAGTTTTACCTTTGAGAAACAGAGAGATCGAAATCTTAAAAAGTGTTTAAAAGCATGGAGCGTACATTAGTAATCCTGAAGCCCGGATGCATCGAGCGGAATCTGGTAGGAGAAGTTATAAGCCGCATAGAGAAGCGAGGTCTTACGATATGTGGAATTAAGATGATGCAGCTGGACGAAAAGATACTGCGCGAGCATTACGCACATCTGGTAGACAAGCCCTTTTTCCCTGACATCGTTGCTTCGATGACGGCATGTCCGATAATCGTGATGTGTCTGCAGGGCGTGGAGATCGTATCCGTGTTCCGCGAGATGACAGGCGTGACCAACGGCCGCAAGGCAGCGCCGGGCACCATCCGCGGAGACCTGAGCATGAGCGGATCTCTCAATATAATACACGCATCCGATTCGGTGGAAAACGCCAAGATAGAGATAGCTCGTTTCTTCAAGCCCGAAGAAGTGTTCGACTATCAGCCGGCCACACTTAAATACACATACGGCCCGGAAGAACTCTAAGGACATCCGAATCGGCGAAACCTGAATTATGATACAGATTAAGAAGATATTAAGCGGAACGTTACTTGTAGCTATGGCGTGTATGGGAGCGCAGGCACAGAACGTACGCTCAAAGAACCCGCACTCGCAGATGCACAAGCAGCTGCTGGCCTCGCAGACCAAAAGCTCCGATCAGATAAAGCTGATAGAACGGAACACGTTCATCGACCTGATCGAGGACCTGGAGCCGGAGATCGACATCTATACAGAAGGCTGGAACTCCAAGCGCGTCAATCCGTTCCAGGAGAAGGACGTGCCCAACCAGAAGGTAATCGATGTGACAGGCTACCACATGCCTGTCAAGAACATCCGCATCACGTCCAACTATGGCTATCGCGCCAAGTTCGGCCGTATGCACAAGGGCATCGACATGGGTATCAAGATGCGTGACACCATCTATGCCGCGTTCGACGGCAAGGTGCGTCTCACCAACTACGAGGCCAAGGGATACGGCAACTACGTGATTCTTCGTCACCCCAACGGCCTGGAGACCATTTACGGCCACCTCACCAAAGCGCTGGTGAAACCTGAACAGACCGTAAGGGCCGGACAGCCCATTGCCCTGGGTGGCAACACGGGACGAAGCACGGGTCCGCACCTGCATTTCGAGACGCGTTACATGGGTTATGCCATCAATCCGTCGGCAATCTTCGATTTTGCCAACCGCACCACCCATACCGACACATATACCTTCAGCAAGAAGACGTATACCAAGCCCCGTAACTACGCTCCCAGCCGCAATGCACTGGCCAAGACCGACGGCAACAGCTATCATGCCGCATCCAACACCCAGAGCACATACACGGTGAAGCGCGGGGACACCCTGTCGTCAATAGCCCGTTCCTACGGAATGTCGGCCACGACACTGAGACGACTCAACAAACTGAGCCACGCCGACAAGATTCAGGCCGGTCAGGTGTTGAAACTGAAGTAAGAAGTTGATTTTAGAAGATGTTATAAAGAGCCGATTAAGTTTGTCCCCGATTATCAGGCTCCGTTCAGCATTGAGTGCGAAACGGAGCCTGATATTTTTTTCATGCAGTTTAGTGGTCATGGGTTTGTGTAATTGCAGACAAACGATTAACTTTGTAGTCAATACCCGAATCCGCACCATGTCCGGAGCCATGATTGACAGGGTATATGGATTATAAGATGGACGCAAAACAACTGACGGAAGAATTGGGTCGACGTCTTGAACGGGAACCGCAGGATGTGACGCTGCTGTGCGAGCAGCTTGCCGGAGTGATCGGCGAGGTGCTGGCCGAAGGCGACAGCGTGGCCGTGCCCTCGTTCGGATCGTTCGAACCCAAGAAACGGATGGAACGCATCACGATGCATCCCTCCACAGGCCGACGCATATTGATACCACCGAAATTGTCGGTTACATTCCGACCCTCCACAATGCTAAAACTCAAGGTACGTCAATCATGAGCGAGAATAGCGAGAATATAGAAGAGCGCAAGCGCGATAGCGAGAAAGTGACGTTGGCGGGGCTGACGGCACGGCTGTCGGTGCGCACCGGCGATACCAAACGGCAGACCGAGGATTTTCTGCGCGAACTGTTTGCCCTGATTTCCGATGAGCTTGAGAAAGGGGAGAGTGTCAAGGTGCCCGGAGTGGGAGTGTTCAAGAGCATCGAGGTCGAGGCCCGCAAGAGCGTCAACGTCAATACGGGCGAGGAGACGCTGATACCGGGTCATCGTAAGATAGTGTACATGGCGTCCAAGGAGCTCTCGGCCACTGTAAACGAACCGTTCAGTATGTTCCAGACCATCGAGCTTAGTGACGAGGCCGTCACCGAGCTGGAGGGAGCAGAAGCCGTAGAACCGGAACCTGAGGCAGTATGCGACGTGCCGTTCGCAAGCACCGTCTATGAGTTGGGGGAGCCGGAAGTGATAGCAGAGCCTGAACTTGAGCGAGAATCTGAGCAGGAATCCGAATCCGAATCAATACCGGAACCAGACTCTGAATTAATACCGGAACAGCCGCAACCCTTTGAGTCCGCTTCAGAAGAAACCTCAGATCTGTACGAGACTACCGGGCAGCCAGTATCAGCGGATTCCGATGACGACCTTAAGAACTTTAAGGAGCCTAAGGACCCTAAGGATCCTAAGGACCCTAATGTCCTTAACGGCCCAGAGGCCTCTGATATCTCCGAAGACTCCGAAGACTCCGAAGTTCCTGCCATTCCAAAGAAACGTTTCTGGCCAGGCTTCCTGATCGGATTCGCGGCCGCCTGTCTGATTGCGTTCGTTGCGGTGTGGGCGCTGATCGAGTATGGTGTGCTTTCTACCGAACGCCTCGCCGGGGCCGAAACAAAGGCCGAATCCGAGGCCGTAGCGGCGACTCCCGCACTGACGGAAGTCCAGACAGTAGAGCCTGATAAAGCCATAGACGAAGCCGAGCTGGTTGTCAAGGAACCGGATGTACAGCAACCGGAAGTACAGAAACAGGCAACTAAGGCCGAAGCGGAACCGTCCGTTCCTACGCAGCCATCGGACAGGAAGGTGTATGACACCATCACAAAGACACGTTACCTCACCACCATGGCCAAGGACCATTACGGAAATTATCACCTGTGGCCATATATTTACAAGGAGAATGAAAAAATCCTCGGTCACCCGGACCGCATAAGGCCGGGGACCAAGGTAGTGGTGCCTCCTCTGTCCAAGTATGGCGTCAATCCCGACAACAAGGCTGACATAGACAAGGCCAAGAAGTTAGGCAACGAGATATACGCCCGCTATAATTAAACGCAATCCACCGCATAGGCCCGCTATGCGACGGATTGCGACGTGACGGGCTGCGGGAGTGGCCGTTATTTCTTGTCGGAACCGAATTTATCCTTCATGAAATCGCCCACTTTGTCCTTGACATCGTCAAGCATGTCCTTGCCTTTCCGGACGTATTTCTGACCCTCGGGACCGTTGAGCCATTCCTTGCCTTTCTCCAGGGCTTCCTTGCCCTTGTCGATAGCACCCTGCACCTGAGGGCTGTTCACGAGGTCCTGTACGGATGCCTTGGCTTCTGCGGCACTCTTTTTCAATTCGTCGGTATTCATATCGATAATGTTTGATGCACGCAGGCATAAGCCTTGATGTGCGGTTAATATTCTAAGTATTAACAACCGACAGGCCCTTGAAGTTGGTTAATGCTTTTTAATAAACAAATTAAGATAACAGGAGCATAAATGCTTACAAGTTATAATTCACAGTTGCTCGACACGGCGGTGTCCGAGTTGTCGAAACTGCCGGGCATCGGCGAAAAGACGGCATTGCGGTTGGCATTGCATCTGTTGCGGCGTGATCCTGAGGTTGCCGAGGCTCTGGGTACGGCCATAATCGAGATGCGGCGGCACATCCGCTATTGCCCTGAATGTCACAACATCAGCGACAGCGGCGAATGCCAGATATGCAACGACCGCCGGCGCGACCGCAGCACCGTGATGGTGGTGGAAAACGTGAAGGATGTGATAACCATCGAAGCCACACACGAGCACCGCGGCCTGTATCATGTGCTGGGTGGCCTCATATCTCCGATAGAGGGCATTTCACCCGGCGACATAGAGATAGCAAGCCTTGTGGAGCGTGTCGCCAAAGGAGAGATAAAGGAAGTGATACTCGCATTGAGCCCGACTATGGAGGGTGACACCACCAATTTCTACATCTACCGCAAGCTCGCGGACTATCCGGTGGAAGTCACCATGCTGGCGCGCGGTCTCAGCATTGGCAACGAGCTGGAATATACCGATGAACTGACGTTGGGCCGTTCCATATTGAACCGAATGCCGTTTAAAGACACGTTCCATGGCTGATTCCGAATTGCTGAGAAACGGTGCGTTGAGTCTGCGCCCTGTCGAGCCGGAGGATGCTTTAGCCATGTGGGAGATGGAGAGCGATCCGACGCAGTGGATCCAGAACGGCATGATGGCTCCTTATTCGCTGCGGAATCTCAAGGAATACGCATTGCAATACCGGGCCGATCCCTTTGCCGAAGGGCAGTTGCGCCTCATGCTGACAAGCGAGGAATCGACTGAACCAATTGGCATAGTCGATCTGTACGATATCTCCGCTTCCAACCGTACGGCGTGGGTAGGAATATATATCCGTCCGGCGTACCGCAGGAATGAAATGGGTGAGAAGGCACTGCTGATGCTTGAGGATTATTGCCGCAGGTTGCTCAACCTGCGTAGCCTGGCCGCAAAAACAGCCTCCGAGAATGTCGCCAGTCAGCGGCTTTTCGCTAAAGCCGGTTACGCAGAGTGCGGTCGCCTCCGCGACTGGCTCGTCTCCGCCGACCGCTCACAGGACATCCTCATTTTTCAGAAACACCTCATCACTCATCACTATAACTTAAAAAACTCATGCTTGAATATATAATCGGGAAACCCGCCGAAGTCTCGCCTGCATACGCCGTAATCGACAATAACGGCTTAGGCTACGGTATAAACATCACATTGATAGACTATCCGCACATCGCCGCGGCCAAGGATAATGTGAAACTGTACGTCTTTGAGTCGATCCGCGAGGATGCCCATGTGCTGTACGGATTTCTCAGTAAGGAGAGCCGCGAGCTGTTCATATTGCTTACCAGCGTGAGCGGTGTGGGACCAAATACGGCCCGGCTCATTCTGTCTGCCATGACCTCCCAGCAGCTTCAGGCGGCAATAGCGTCGGGAAGCGAGGCACAGCTCAAGGCGGTGAAAGGGATAGGCGGAAAGACCGCGCAGCGCATCATAGTGGACCTTAAGGATAAAATAAAGGGGGTATCCGAGTCGTTAATTATGAGTACGCCTGCGGGAGAAACATACCAGGATGCGCTGGATGCCCTTGTGGCATTGGGATACACTCAGCAGCAGAGTCAGAAGGTGCTGAAGAAGGTATTCGGAGACAATCCGGGAGCATCCACCGAAGAAGCTATAAGGCAGGCGTTTAAGATGCTTTGAAGTTTGTAAGCGGTAGATCGGGCAGAATTATGGCTGTAATGGCGGTACTGATAGCGGTACTGCCCTTTGGCATTATAGCGCTGCCGCAGTATTACAAATCCGAGCTTAAGGAGCCACCCTCGACGCCTCCGGCGGAGGCTGTGCTTCCTCCCGTCGGTCCCGGCGAATCGCCGGCCGATACCCTGCAGCTTCCGGGCCGGGTGCATCCCACCGTGCCTCGTGGATACGACGACTACAACAATCCCGAATACCCAGCCGACCTCCGCGATCCCTCCAATATCAAGACCGAAGTAGAATACGATCCGGAATTAGGACTGTATGTGTTCAAGACCATGGTAGGCGACCACGTGATCACCACGCCCTACATGATGACGCCCGACCAGTACGAGAACATGATGATGCGGCGCGACATGTATTCCTACTTCAACTCGCGCAACACCGAAACATTCGAGAAGAAGGACAAGGAACCCTTCAACATCTTCGACATGAACTTCAGCCTCGGCCCGCTGGAGAAGGTGTTCGGACCCGGCGGCGTGCGTCTGCAGACCCAGGGATCCATCCAGCTGTCATTGGGCGTCAAGAGCAACAAGACCGACAACCCCGCGCTGACCAAGCGAAACCGCCGCAAGACATACTTCGACTTCGACTCCAAGATTCAGGCCACCATCAACGCCTCGGTGGGCGACAAGCTGAAGTTCAACATGACCTACAACACCGACGCTACGTTCGATTTCGATTCCAAGAATCTGAAACTGACATACGAGGGTAAGGAGGACGAGATAGTCAAGAACTTCGAGGTCGGAAACATCAGCATGACCACGGGGTCGAGCCTGATCCGAGGCGGTACGTCGCTGTTCGGTGTGAAGGGTAAGTTCCAGTTCGGCAAGCTGACCCTGACCGGACTTGTGTCGCAGCAGAACTCCGAGTCCAAGACCGTCAGCACGCAGGGCGGCGTACAAAGCACCAAGTTTGAGGTGAAATGCGACAACTACGATGCAAACCGACACTTCTTCCTTGCACAGTACTTCTACGACAACTACGACCGTTTTGCAGCCCGTCTGCCGCATGTGGCGTCGGGTGTCAAGATTACGCGCATCGAGGTGTGGATCACAAACAAGAACTCCAACTATCAGCAGAGCCGTAATTTCGTCGGGTTCATGGACTTGGGCGAGAACCACCGTCTTGCCAGCGACTACTGGACGCCGGACCTGTCCTTCGACAATCCCAGCAACCAGTCAAACAACCTGCTGCAGATCATCAAGAGCGAATATCCCGGCGCACGCAACATAAACCAGGTGACGCAGACCCTCGCGCCGCTGGAGGCATACGGCATTACGGGCGGACGCGACTTCGAGAAGGTGGAGTCAGCCCGTCTGCTCAATTCCAGTGAATACACCCTTAACGACGACCTCGGCTATATCTCGCTGAAGTCGCCGCTCAATACCGACGAGGTGCTGGCCGTGGCTTACGAATACACCTACAACGGCCGTGTATATCAGGTGGGCGAGTTCTCGAGCGACGTCACCACCACCACCGAGTCGCTTTACCTGAAGATGCTGCGCAGCACCACCGTATCGCCCAAGCTCCCGATGTGGAAGCTGATGATGAAGAACATCTATTCGCTTGGAGCCTATCAGATGCAGAGCCAGAACTTCAAGATGCAGGTGAAGTATCTGAGCGACACCACGGGAACCATGATCAATTTCCTGCCTGTGCCACCCATCAGCAACCAGCCGCTGCTTCAGGTCATGAACCTGGACCGCATCGACTCAAACCAGGAATCGAACCCTGACGGATTCTTCGATTACATAGAGGGTTACACCGTGCAGTCATCCAACGGCAAGATTATATTCCCCGTGGCCGAGCCTTTCGGACGTCATCTCGCCTCCAAGATCGGCAACGAGGCAATAGCCAAGGATTATTGCTACTACGAGCTGTACGACTCCACGCTTATCGTGGCCCGTCAGTTCGCCGACAAGAACAAGTTCTCGCTGGTAGGCGAATACCAGTCGTCGGGTGGCGCCACAATACGCCTCAACGCCATGAACGTGCCACGAGGTTCAGTAGTGGTAATGGCGGGCGGCGTGGTGCTGACCGAGAATTCCGACTATACCGTGGACTATTCCATGGGTATCGTCACCATCACCAATCAGAGCATCATCGACTCCGGCACCAACGTCAGCGTAACGCTTGAGAACCAGTCGCTGTTCTCCATGCAGCGCAAGACGTTAGTGGGACTGGACGCCCAATATCGTTTCAACAAGGACCTGACCATCGGCGCCACACTGATGCATTTCTCCGAAAAGGCGCTGACCAAGAAGGTGAACATGGGCGAGGAGATAATCAACAACACCATGTGGGGCGTGAACCTGTCGTACAACAAGCAGTTCATGTGGCTTACCAACCTCTTGAACAAGATTCCGACCATCAAGTCGACGGCACCGTCGCAGTTCAGCGTCAACGCCGAGTTCGCCCAGCTGATTCCGCACAAGCAGAAAAGCGGATCGAGCAAAGGTTCAAGCTATATCGACGACTTCGAGGCGTCGCAGACGGCCATCGACCTGCGCAGCCCTTATTCATGGTTCATGGCCTCCACTCCATACGACCCGGGAGCCGACGCCCTGTTCCCCGAGGCAGGCCTGTCCAACAATGTGGATTACGGCAAGAACCGCGCCCTGCTGTCGTGGTATTACATCGACCGCACATGGACGCAGCGCAACTCCAGCACCATTCCCGGTTATCTGAAGAACGACCCCGAACAGATGGCCAACCCATACGTGCGCGAGATCACCATGACCGAACTGTTCCCCAACCGCGAGCTTCAATATGGCGAGGCAAACTGGATACAGACACTCAACCTGTCGTTCTATCCCCGCGAGCGCGGCCCCTATAACCTTGACGCCGAGAACATCGACGACCAGGGCAACCTTCTCAACCCCGAGAAGCGCTGGGGCGGCATAATGCGCAAGATGGACAACTCCAACTTCGATTCCAACAACGTGGAGTACATCCAGTTCTGGCTGATGGATCCGTTCCTTGACCCCGACAATCCCAACACGGACGGCGGCGACCTGTATTTCAACCTCGGCGAGATAAGCGAGGACATACTGAAGGATGGACTTAAGAGCTACGAGAACGGACTTCCTGTTGACGGCGATAACCAGTGGATGACGGAAACCAACTGGGGTCGCGTGTCGCGTCAGAACTCGCTGACATACGCGTTCGAGAACGCTCCCGACGCGCGTCTGCTGCAGGACGTGGGTCTTGACGGACTTCCCAACGAAGATGAGTTTACGTTCGGATCGTACAAGGACTATCTCGACAAGCTGCGCGCGCGTCTCAGCCCCTCCCGCATAGCCGAGATGCAGGACGACCCCTTCTCCGCATTCAATGACCCGGCCGGCGATAATTATCACTTTTATCGTTCCAACTGGTATGACGAGCACCGCAGCCGTCTGCTGGACCGTTACAAGCATTACAACGGAGTGGAGGGTAACTCCCTCAGCCCCGAGCAGTCAGACAATCCGCAGTATCAGTCGGCCCGCGCCGTCCCCGACGTTGAGGACATAAACCAGGACAACACACTGAACGAGTACGAGCGTTACTTCCAGTACAAGGTGTCGCTGCGTCCGCAGGACCTTGAGGTGGGTCGCAACTTCATTACCGACAAGATAGAACAGGAAGTGCCCACCGTGGCCGGTAAGAAGCGATCGGTATGGTACCAGTTCAAGATACCCTTGACGCAGCCCGACAAGGTGGTGGGCGGCATCAACGATTTCTCCACCATCCGGTTCATCCGTATGTTCATGACCGGTTTCCGCGAGGTGACGCACCTGCGTTTCGCCACACTGGAGCTGGTGCGCGGCGAATGGCGCGACTATAAGTTCAACCTCAACTCGCGCAACGATTCTCCGGCCGAGGGCGAGCTGTCGCAGACCGTGGTGAACATCGAGGAGAACTCAAGCCGCGAGCCGGTGAACTACATACTGCCTCCCGGCGTGGACCGCGCCCAGGATGCCGGTTCCACCCAGGCCACGCTGCTGAACGAGCAGTCGCTGCAGCTTAAGGTGCAGGGCCTGCAGCCCGGCGACGCGCGCGGCGTGTACAAGAACACACAGATGGACCTGCGAATCTACAAGCGCCTGCAGATGTGGACGCACGCCGAGGCGCTTGTTGGCGACCATACCGACCTTAAGAACGGCGACCTCTCCGTGTTCCTCCGCATCGGTTCCGACGTCAAGAACAACTACTACGAATACGAGGTGCCTCTGGAACTGACACCCTTCGGACAGTACAGCCTCTACAGCTCGCGTGACCGTGCCATCGTATGGCCGCAGTCGAACTATCTTGATATTGCCCTCGACAATTTCCCCGCCGTCAAGGTGCACCGCAACCGCGACAAGAGCGCCGGCACGGCAGGAGTGGGATATAACGTACTGTATAGCGAACAAGATCCGGAGAACGCCCATAACACAATCTCCGTGCTCGGTAACCCGAGCCTGAGCGACGTGCGCGTCATGCTGATAGGTATCCGCAACCGTTCCAACTCGGTCAAGGACGGTATAATATGGGTCAACGAAATGCGTGTCACCGACTTCAACGAGAACGGAGGCTGGGCCGTCAACGCCAACGCCGCGCTGTCCATATCCGACATAGCCAACGTCAACTTCACATGGCATCGCGAGACCGACGGTTTCGGTGCCGTGGATCAGGGACTCGCGTCGCGCCGCCTCGACACCTACAACCAATACAACGTGTCGGTGCAGGCCGATGCCGGCAAGGTACTGCCTGAAAAGGCCAAGCTGTCGGCGCCCATCTATTACAGCAAGTCGGAGGAAACCACCACTCCGCGCTATAACCCGCTGGATCAGGATATTCTCCTGAAGGATGCCCTGGACGCCGCCGCGACCAAGCACGAGAAGGATTCCATAAAGTCATACGCCGTGACGCGCAAGAGCGTGGAGAGTTTCTCCATCTCCAACTTCCGATTCAACGTACAGAGCAAGAAGCCGATGCCCTGGGATCCCGCCAACTTCCAGCTGAACTTCTCGTTCAACAAGCAGCGCAACGTGGATCCGACTACGGAATATGAGAACACCCGCGACTATCGCGGATCGTTCCAGTACAGCTACACGCCGTATTTCAAGCCCCTGAAGCCGTTCTCGTGGATCAAGAGCAAGAAAAAAGCCGCAAAGTTTCTGAAGGACTGGGAGATAAACTGGCTGTTCCAGAGCCTGACGTTCTATACGTCGATGCACCGCTACTACTACGAGCAGCAGACGCGCAGCGAGGTGGACGTAGACTTCCAGCTGCCCGTGCAGGTCAGCAAGAACTTCACCTGGGACCGTCAGCTATCCATCAACTGGAACCTGATCAAGTCGCTGCAGCTCAGCTTCGCCTCCAACACCACGGCACGAATCGAGGAGACTATAGGCGCGGTGAACAAGAAACTGTTCCCCGACAAGTACAAGCAATGGAAGGACACCGTGCTGTCGTCGCTCAAGGGACTCGGCACGCCCTGGAACTATAACCAGACGTTCACGGCCACATACCGCGCGCCGTTCAACAAGATACCGTTCCTCGACTATCTGTCGGGCAACGTGTCGTACAATTCCACCTACCGATGGGACAAAGGCGCCACTGTCGATGACGTATACCTTGGCAACTCCATCCAGAACCAGAGCAACTGGAACGCCGATGCCAAGTTCAATTTCGAGACACTGTACAACAAGTCGAAGTACCTGCAGCGCATCAATAAGCGTTTCTCCGCCTCCAGCTCCGCCCGCAACCGCAACAATGACCGCAACAACGGCAAGAACGACAAGGGCAAAGGAGCGTTGAAAAACAGCAAGGACAAGGATGACAAGGACAGCAAGGTCAAGAAAGTGGAGCGTGCCATACAGCTTGCGGACACCGCCATTACGGTGAAGCACAACCTCAACACCAAGAAGCTGAGGCTCACGGCCGAGGTAGACGGCAAGCGCCGCAAGCTCAACTATAAGGTGAAGGACGCCAACACCATCCAGATCACCGATACCGGTCACCAGCAGGTTAAGCTGCTGATTTCGCAGCTGCCCAACGCCGACAAACCGAGCATCGGCCAGGAGATAGCCGATCATTCGTTGCGTTTCTTGATGATGGTGCGCTCGGCATCGTTCCGCTGGCGCAGCGGCCATTCGCTGAATCTGCCGCTGTTCGCACCCAACGTCGGCGATATATTCGGCCAGAACAACAGCCACGGACCCATGACGCCCGGTCTGGACTTTGCTTTCGGTTTCTATGACAAGGATTATGTGGACAAGGCTCTGGAACGCGGCTGGCTCATCACGGACAGCGAACAGATCTCGCCCGCGTTGTGGAACAAGAGCAATGAGTTCAACTTCGAACTGAACCTTGAACCGATACGCGGTCTGAAGATATTGCTGACGTCCAATCTGACAGAAAGCCGCACGGAGCAGATGCAGTTCATGTATGCCGGCAATCCCACCACATTCTCCGGCCAATATGTGCGTACGCACTGCGCCATCGCCACGGCCATGCGCACCAGCAAGGCGTCCAACGGCTATGCGTCCAAGGAATTCAGCAACTTCTTGGCGTATATTCCGCAGGTGGCCGCAAGGGTAGAGGCCCAGTATGCCGGTACGAACTATCCTACCACCGGCTTCCTGGCCGACACCCCATACGCCGGTGCCGAATACGACGGCAAGAACGGCGGTGTCAGCGCCACAAGCCCTGATGTGCTTATCCCGGCATTTTTAGCCGCATACACCGGCACCAAGCCCGGCAAACAGACCCTTAACCTGTTCCCCGGCCTGTCGTCGATGCTGCCCAACTGGCGCATCACTTACGACGGCCTAATCAACATCGGCAACCTGCGCCGCTGGTTCAAGTCGATTACACTGAACCACGCATATCAGTGCACCTATTCCATAGGGTCGTATTCCAGCTACATGAACTGGGTGGGCAACGGCATGGGCGACAACGGTTTCGTGATGAACGAACAGACGCAGACGCCACAGCCTTCGTCGCCGTTCAACATCCCGTCCGTGGCCATTACCGAAAAGTTCGCGCCGCTGATCGGTGTGAAGGTGACGATGAAAAACGAACTGACGCTCAACGCCGAATACCGTGACGCCCGTACGCTGAACCTCAACACCTCGGCGGGTCAGATTGTGGAGACGTCCAGCAAGCAGCTTCAGGTGGGAGCAGGATATAAGATAGCCAACTTCAACAAGATACTGAAGATAGGCAGCAAGCAGGGTATGGTGAGCAACGACCTGACGCTGAATCTGGATTTCTCGTGGAGCCATAACCAGTCTCTGATACGACGCATAGAGACGGCATACACGCAGGCCACTCAGGGCACCGAGACATTCTCCGTCAATTTCATGGCCAGCTATCAGCTGTCGAAGCGCATCAC
Source organism: Porphyromonadaceae bacterium UBA3318 (assembly GCA_002361235.1). Classification (GTDB taxonomy): domain Bacteria; phylum Bacteroidota; class Bacteroidia; order Bacteroidales; family Muribaculaceae; genus Lepagella. The sequence continues at coordinate 25,699 of DESI01000055.1, forward strand.
GCTTTCCATGTTCTTCGACCATCAGACCAACACGCCGTTAGTGTCCAACAACGCATATCCAACCAGCAATTCCAACTACGGCATTGCGGTGAACGTGTCGCTGGCAAGGTAGTGTAGCGGGAGAATTGGGAGGAATGGGAGTAATGGGAAAAGTGGGAGAAGTGGGAGGAATGGGAGTAATGGGAAAAGTGGGAGAAGTGGGAGGAATGGGTGATTCAAAAAAATTTTAGAGTAGTGTCACAAATCGGGAAGCCGTAGCGTCTTATAATTGTAATTAATACTGATTCCACAAGATGAATAAGAAAATTGTAGCGGTAACGGCTTTTTCCCTGATTTCATACCTAAACACTATAATAGCGGTTGCGGCGACCGCAGAGGTTCCCGACAGCACCGAATCCGCCGTGCCGACGGTCGAAACAGACACCGTCGGCGCGGCCGGATACACGGACCTTGAGGATTTCGTGATAGTGCAGCAGAAGAAATTGGTGGAGAGCGACGGCGCGAAACTTACATACAACGTGACCGAGGACCCGGAGTCGGGCAGCTCCAATATACTGGAGATCCTGCGCAAAGTGCCGGGTGTTACAGTTGATGCCGAGGACAATGTAAAGGTCAACGGGCAGTCCAGCTTCAAGATCCTTATGAACAACCGCGAGGACCCGATGCTGAAAGGCGACCTTAAGACCGTGCTTAAATCCATACCGGCGTCCTCGATCAAAAAGATAGAGGTTATTTCCGAGCCGGGAGCCAAGTACGAGGCCGAGGGAGTGGGAGGAATCCTGAATATCGTAACGGACCGGAAGCAGAATCTGAGCGGTTTCATGACGCAATTGTCGGGCTGGGTGAACTCCTGGCAGGCCGGAGGTTACATCAACTCGAGGTTCAAGGCCAACAAGGTTATGTTCGATGCTACGGTCAACTATAACAACGGCAAGATTTGGCCGCGCTGGAGCACCAGCGATCGTGAGCAGGAAGACCTGACCGGAGGCCCCAACCATCTGATGCGGTCACATTCAAGATACAAGAGCGGTTGGGATTATGTGGGAGCCAACTTCAATATGTCCTGGGAACCGGATTCGCTCAATCTGTTTACATTGTCCGGATATTACAGCTTCAACAGCTGGGGAAACGACAGCCGGGAGAATCGCACCATGTTCGGTAACGACATGTCGGTGCTGTGGAATCTGAACCGCAACGGCCGGAACCGCGGACGTTACAACGGATTCGGTTTCTCGGCTTCCTATCAGCATACTTTCGGACGCGAGGACCACACGCTCGTGGCCTCGTACGAATATGACTTAGGTCATAACAATCACTTTAACGATTATGTTACCGAAGCCATCGAAGGCGAGATTACGGAAGCGCCATGGTCGCGCAGCAACGAACTCAACAATTACGGCACGCATGTGTTTCAGATAGATTATTCCAACAAGCTGAACAAGCATAATCTGATCGAGGCCGGTGCCAAGATGAATCTCAATCCTACTGACGCCGATACCAGGCCTTATTTCGGTACGGGTCCCGACGATGCCGTCCTGAACGAGTCCATGCGCGTGAAGCTAAGTCAGTTCAAGGATATATACGCTGCTTACGCTTCATGGTCCGGCACGTTCGACAAATGGAATCTCAAGACCGGATTGCGTTACGAGCATACACGCATGGGCCTGAAGTACAAGATAGGGGAGTATCCCGATTTCACCACACGTCTCAACGACGTGGTGCCGAACGCCGCCGTAAGCTATAACATCACGCAGGGATCGAGTCTGCGCGCCGCTTACCAGATGCGTATCTCGCGTCCAAGTCTGTGGAGACTGAATCCGTATGTAAACGTATTGACTCCCGGTCAGATTTCGTATGGTAATCCCGACCTTAAGAGCGAGAAGGGACACAACGTATCGCTGGCGTATTCCAATTACGACAGTAATAAAATCACCGGCGGCGCGAAGATTAACTACCGCTACGTGGCCAATGTGGTGAACGACATAATTTTCATGAAGGATAACGTCATGAACACCACTTACGCCAACATCGGAAAATCCCATGCCGTCAGTCTCGATCTCAACGGAGACTGGAACATAATACCGGACCTTCGCTGGTCGATATATGCCTCCACATCCTATACCTATATGATGGCGAATTCCGATATGCTCAAGGCTAAAAGATGCGGATGGCAGTTTGACGGCAACACAAATATCAATTATAAGTTGCCGTGCAAGGTGCGCCTCAGCGCATACGGCGGTTTCTATACGCCGTGGCTTGACCTGCAGAGCAGAGGCAGTCAGAACGGATATTATTACGGAATCGGTGCCAGTCGTGCCTTCCTGAAAGACGACGCCCTGAATATCAGTGTGAATGCCGGAAATTTCCTCCCAACGCACCGCACCAACGGTTATACTCAGTCGGACGAAACTGTACGGTTCACCAGTCACAACCGTTACAGCCAGTGGAACGTGGGACTTAACATATCGTACAAGTTCGGCGGTCTGAAGGCAAGCGTGAAGAAGACGGCAGCCAACATAGAGAAGGAAGACAGCGGCCAGGGCGGCAGCCAAGGCGGCGGAAAGTAATCTTATCACTCGTCATTATAATGATGACCGAGAAGGAATTTCGACAACGGGTACTGCCGCTTCAGCGATTGATGTATGGTTTGGCGCTGAAGATGGGTTTGCCCCCCGACGATGCCGCCGATGTGGTGCAGGAAACACAGATCAAACTGTGGCGGCATCGTGTCGATATTCCGGACGATGACGGTGCGTTGAGGATGTATTCCCTTTCAACCCTGCGCAGGGAGTGCATCACGATGATGCGGCGACGGAAACCGGCGGTAACGCTCGATGAAGTAGCCGAATTCAAGGCTCCGGAAGAAAGGGCGTCGACCGAATACCGCGACACACGGCACAGGATTGAGGTCCTGATAGACTCGCTCCCGCCGGGACAAAGCAAGGTGGTAAGGCTGAGCAGCTTCGGAGGCCTTGACAACGCGGAGATAGCCGAAGCCACCGGAATGACGGAAGCGAATGTGAGGCAGTTGCTGTCACGCGGACGCCGAAGACTCCGGGAACTGATGGATAATAATAATCTTTCCTCATGACTATGAACGAATACAACGACATACGCGAAATACTGAACCGGTGGTACGACGGGAATACGACTCCCGCCGAGCAGCAGCGGCTTGCGGATTTCTTCGCCACGGACAGGGAGCTGCCCGCAGACCTGGAGATGGAGCGTGAGATGTTCCGTGCCATGACTGAGGCGGGGGAGGATTATGCCGAAATGCCGCATGATGTATCCGAGCGCATAAACGCAGCCATTGAGGCGGAAATGGCCGGAGAAAGGGGGCCGCAACGCAAGGGCTTCGGATGGCGCCGGCGCGCTATGACTGCCTGTGCCGCCGCAGCATGTATGGCTGTGGTATTGACGATACCGTTCCTGAAGTCAAGCGATAAGGCTATGGTCGGAGATAAGCCCGGAATGGCTTTAAGCGAAACGCCGGATGCCGGACCGATATCGACCGACACGATGCTTTTTATGACGCCGGAACAGCCTCGGGCGGTCGCTCCTGCGGTTGAAAAGGAATCGAGGAAGTTGGCTTCGGCTCAAAAGAAATCATCGCGCAAGGCCGTGAAGTGTAAACCTGTGGAGACAGACGACGACGATTTGTATCTTTCGGAGGAGGAGGAAGAACGCCTTGTGGCAGCCAATTACCATGTCGTAACCGACGAACGCGAGGCCAATGCCATACTCGGCGCCGTGTTCGTCCGACTGAAAAGCGGAATGACCGAGGAAAGCTACAAGATAAGCGACGTCAAAGCCCGCTACGAAATGGAAATGAATGATATTTATGACCTATAACCTTTAAAACCATATAATTACCTATTATGAATATTAATAAATCACTCAAATGTGCCAGAATCGTCACGCTTGTGGTAATGGCGTTGGTGTTACTGCCCTGTCAGGGACTGGCCCAGGATATATTTGCCGAACTCACGGGAATGGAAGGGGTGGAAAGCACATACGTGTCCGGACGGTTCGCGCACAACAAGCGTTATTGGATCTCCTCGGATGGTACGCACCGAATGAGTCTGGACCAGGGCTTCTCGTCGTTGTATTCCTATCAATGTTATTCCGAACGTAGCGTGGCGATGGCTAAGAAAATCCTTAAGAAATATCTCAAGGACAACCCGAATATCGAAGTAATGATGAGGACGACCCAGGACGTGCAGGAATATTCGGTGTACGAGAAATTAATCGATAACGGCGATAAGGTGACGCAGATGATAATATGGAACTCCGCCGGTCCAAGCGCCGTGGAAGTGTCGGTGATAAACTGGAAGAAAGGTCTCGGCAGAACCAAATCGAAGTACGAGGATGATGACAGCAAGGACTGATAAGAGCGAATAATCATGAAAAGAACCATAATATCGATAATAGCCGTCGCCTTGTGTGCGGCCATAGCGGGAGCAAAAGAGCCTGCCGGCACCCTTACGCGTTTCCGTGGCGAAGAATTTTCCAAGGTGATGAATTATACCTCGTCGGATATCGAATATATCCCGGGTTCACCCCGTGTGGAGATCATAGGGTGTAAGGAAGCCCGCGAAAGCATCATGCTTATGTCCCAAGGCGAGACGCTGATGATTCATGCCAGCGAGAACAGTTATGAAAAGGAGCCGGCAAAAATCAAGGTGTACGGCCACAAAGTGGAGAGTATCATGCTGTTTGGATCGGGCGATGGCAAGGTTGACGTGCTGTCCGGTTCAAACAGCACCTTGGCGTTGTACGGTTCAGGCGATATGACGGCCGGTAATGTCAGGGGAAATGTGGTGACGTTATTAGTTTTCGGTTCGGGCGACATGATTGTCGGCACGGCGGAAGCGTCGTCAGCTACCAAGGTGAATGTCGGTGGTTCGGGCGACATCCTGGTGCGTAAGATGAACTCCAGGTCGGTCGAAGCCAATGTGATGGGTTCGGGCGATCTGAACATCAATCTCGTCAATACAACGACATTGCGGGCCGTGGTGATGGGTTCCGGCGACATAACCTTAGTGGGCTCGTGCACCAACGCCAGCCTGATGTGCCAGGGCTCGGGCACCATTAATGCGCGCGGCCTGAAAGCCACCAAGGTCTCGAAGATAATACAGGGTTCCGGCGACATCCACAACTGACCGCCGACCCGTAACGGCTATTAATAAGAATGAAGGGTGTACCGGCTGCCGGTACACCCTTCATTCTTTGACTGTAAGGACTTTAAAGGCCCTAATTTTTAGGCTACTTGTTCACGAACACCAGCTGGTCGTCGCGGACGTCGATGGTGATGGGGTGCTCGCGGTCCACCTTCTGCGCCAGGATGTCTTTCGACAGCTGGTTCAGCACCAGGCGCTGGATAGTCCTCTTGACGGGGCGCGCGCCGAACTCGGGATCGTAGCCGTCCTCGGCCAGCAGGTCGAGGGCCGCGGGTGTCACCTCCAAGGTTATGCCGTTGGTCTGCAGCATCTTCTTCACGCTGCGCACCTGCAGTTCCACAATCTCCAGGATTTCCTTCTTGCTCAGAGGTGTGAACATCACCGTCTCGTCGATACGGTTCAGGAACTCCGGACGGATTATCTGTTTCAGACGGTCCATCACATCCTGCTTGGTGCGGGCTATGATGTCCTGCTTCTCGTCCTCCTTCTTGTCGTTGAAGCCCTCGAAATTCTGACGGATTATGTCGGAACCCATGTTGGACGTCATGATTATGATGGTGTTCTTGAAGTTGATGAAGCGTCCCTTGTTGTCGGTCAGACGACCGTCGTCCAATACCTGCAGCAGGATGTTGAACACATCGGGGTTGGCTTTCTCGATCTCGTCGAACAGCACCACGGAGTAGGGTTTGCGGCGCACGGCTTCGGTAAGCTGGCCTCCCTCCTCATAACCTACGTATCCCGGAGGCGCTCCGACCAGTCGGCTCACGGAGTGCTTCTCCATATACTCCGACATATCGATACGGGTCATCATGTCCTCGTCGTCGAACAGATATTCGGCCAGCGCCTTGGCAAGTTCGGTCTTTCCGACACCGGTGGTGCCGAGGAATATGAACGAACCGATGGGGCGTCTGGGGTCGTTCAGACCGGCACGGCTGCGGCGCACGGCGTCCGACACGGCGCGTATGGCGTCCTCCTGACCTACGACACGTTTGTGCAGTTCCTCCTCCAGGTGCAGCAGTTTCTCCTTCTCGCTCTGGGCCATCTTCTTGACGGGGATGCCTGTCCAGCGGCTTACAACCTCGGCGATGTCCTCGGCGTCCACTTCCTCCTTGATCATGGCGCCTTCGCCCTGCAGTTCCTTCAGCCGTGCCTGGATGGCGGCGTTCTCGTCCTGTTTCTGCTTGATGCGGCTGTAGCGTATCTCGGCCACCTTGGCATAGTCGCCTTCGCGCTCCGCCTTCTCGGCCTCGTAGTTCAGCTGCTCGATGTCTATCTTGTTCTGCTGGATCTTGTTTATCTCGTTCTTCTCGGCCTGCCACTTGGCGCGCAGCGATTTCTCGGTGTCGCGCAGGTTGGCTAAGTCTTCGTCTATCTCCTTCAGCTTGTAGTCGTCGCCCTCGCGCTTGATGGCCTCGCGCTCTATCTCAAGCTGCTTGATCTTGCGCGACGCCTCGTCCAGTGCCTGCGGCTGGGAGTCCATTTCCAGACGCAGCTTGGATGCCGCCTCATCTATCAGGTCTATGGCCTTGTCGGGCAGGAAACGGTCGGTGATATAGCGCACCGAAAGCTGTACGGCCGCGATGATGGCCTCGTCCTTGATACGCACCTTGTGGTGGTTCTCGTAACGCTCCTTCAGACCGCGAAGAATCGATATGGCCGACAGCTCGTCCGGCTCGTCCACCATCACTTTCTGGAAACGACGCTCCAGAGCCTTGTCTTTTTCGAAATATTTCTGATACTCGTCCAGGGTGGTGGCACCGATGGAACGGAGCTCGCCGCGGGCTAAGGCCGGCTTCAGGATGTTCGCGGCATCCATTGCACCCTCACCCTTGCCGGCACCCACTAAGGTGTGGATTTCGTCGATGAACAGGATTATCTCGCCGTCCGACCCCGACACCTCGTTTACGATGGCCTTGAGTCGCTCCTCGAACTCACCCTTGTATTTGGCGCCTGCTACGAGGGCACCCATATCGAGTGAATATATCTGTTTCGACTTCAGGTTCTCGGGGACGTCACCGCGCACTATGCGCATTGCCAGCCCTTCGGCGATTGCCGTCTTACCGGTACCCGGTTCGCCGACCAGCATGGGATTGTTCTTGGTGCGTCGCGACAGAATCTGAAGCACGCGGCGAATCTCCTCGTCACGGCCGATGACCGGGTCGAGCTTGCCGTTACGCGCGCGGTCGTTCAGGTTGATGGCATATTTGCTCAGGGCCTGATATGTCTCCTCGGCGCTCTGGTCCTTCACCTTGTTGCCCTTGCGCAGTTCCTGTATGGCGGCCTGCAAGTCCTTTTCGGTCAAGCCAGCGTCCTTAAGTATCTGCGACGCCTTGCAGCGCGTCTGGAGTATGCCCATCAGCATGGCCTCCACCGACACATACTCGTCGCCGTTCTTCTTGGAATAGTCCACGGCTTTCTGCAAAGCCTCGTTTGACTCACGTGACAAAACCACGTCACCGCCTGACACTTTTGGCAAAGCGGCAATAGCGGCGTCCAGCGCGCTCTTCACCGATGCCACGGAGGCACCCGTCTTCTGGAAGATAAAGTTCACGATAGGCTCCGACTCGGAGATGATGGCTTTCAGTATATGTTCCGGCTCAATCATCTGCTGGCCCGACGCCTTGGCGTAATCTATCGCCTTCTGAACCACTTCCTGCGACTTAATCGTAAAATTGTTGAAATTCATATAGTGAGAGATTAATGATCAGCTTAATGTATTTATAGTATTGATTTGATTTACTAAAATTAACTAATTTCAAATTTAGTACATGACAAAAATTAA
>DESI01000036.1:0-35487 GCA_002361235.1 Porphyromonadaceae bacterium UBA3318
ATCAAAGTGTTGCGGAATTAAGGCATAATAAAAACATCAATAAATGAAGAAGTCATATCTTACTATTATTGTATTGCTGTCAATGTTTAACTTGGATATGACGGCAGCGGAAGATGATGTCAAAGAGCCTGCTCCATCCGGTATAGAACTTACCGATGAGAGGAAAGCGGAACTCAACAACATCGACATTCCGATCCTGAACTTTTCACTTAAAGACGGGGAGTTTCCCGATTTCGACTGTGTGTCGGCTCCCGAGGGAGCTGTAAGTTCTTCCATTGCTAATAATAATTATGTGGAGGGGGAATTTTCAGTGACCCGAAAAGGTGATGTCCAGTACGAAAGCGGACCATACATAGCTAAGGAAAGCGGCGTACGTCTGAAAGTCAGGGGTAATGGATCCTCGAACATAGGGGGTCACAAGGCTCCGTTTCCTTCGTATAAAATCAAGCTTTCAAAAAAAGCCAATCTGATAATAGGTGACGAGACTGTAGGCAAGTCCAAGGACTGGGTTCTGCTTAAGGATCGCTGTGCAGACCTTAACCATGTGGTAGGATTTGAGACAGGCAGAGTGATGGGGTTAGGATGGCAGCCGAGAGGATATCCTGTGGTATTGATGATCAACGGAAATTATTTCGGCTCGTATTTCCTTATAGAAGCCGTATCTGCTGACAAGGACAGGATAAACATTACGGACACCGGTTTCATAATCGAAAATGATGTCTACTGGTGGACTCAGGCTGATGAGTGCTTTAAGTCGGACTATATTCACCCGGTAATGGGTTGGACGTTTAAGGATCCGAACTTCGAAGACTGGTCGGAAGATGCGAGACACAACATAGAGACTGTTACGAGAATGGCCGAAAAAGTCATATATGAAGGAACGGATTCCGAAGGACGCACCCTTGCCGATGTTATCGACATAGACTCATTCGCCGGTTGGGTACTTATGCATGACGTCATCAACAGCAGGGATGGTCTTGGCAGCAATATGTTTGTCATTAAGGATGACCTTGATATGGAAAATCCCTTCAGCAGCAAATTCCGCATGAGCGTCCTGTGGGATACTGACGGTGCATTCAAACTGGAGCCTGATGATTTCTGTTCGGTTCATGGGAAGGAAACTTTCTGGTTTCAGAAGCTGTTCCAGTATACGGAGTTTCGTCAGGCCTACAAGAAAAAATGGAATTCCATAAAAGCTACGTTGTATGATGACATTATGCAGGCATTACAGGATAGACTTCCGCTGATGCCCGGTCTTGATGCTTCACGTAGATTTGCCGGTTCATCGATGACTACGGAACAATGCGTCCAGCAATTGGAGAATTATTTCCAGCATAGGATACCGGTTCTTGACGAATTGATTCAGAACATGCCTGACGAAAGTGGAATAGAGGATATCCAAATGACAATAGACATACCTTTCGTTATTCCTTCGGACGGCGGCATGGAATGGATAAATGCGAACAACGCCAAAGTTTATGGACTTGACGGCATACGTCATTCTACTTTTGTCAAAGGTGTGAATATAATACATCTCAGCGACGGCAAGACGATAAAACGCGTCTATTGACACCATCCATTCATCAGAAATATTTTCAGGCTCTATCCTGCCGGGCGGGGTAGAGCCTTTGTTTCATTATCTCAATGCATTAACATGGTGCCGATGGATAATTACTACTATGTCGGCATCATGTCAGACAGGATTACATATACTCATGTCAAAACACAAGTCGGTATAATTTGTTATAAATATTGATTCCGCTGCAAGAGTCACATACAATAAGTGACAGATGCGTAGGTTATAAATAATAATGGATTATCCCTGGGCAAGATATATGAATCGATTGCTGGTCGTGGTGGTGATGCTGTTACCGCTGTGTCCGGCTTTTATTTTTGCATCCAATCCGGCCACGCAGGTTGTAAGGGGAGTGGTGACTGACGCAAATACCCGGCAGGTCTTGCCGTATGTATCTGTGATAGGGGGTCGTGGCTCACGTTCCACGACTACCGATTCATTAGGACGTTTCACATTGCGCCTGCCTTCGAAAGCCACTTTAAGGATTGAGTCGGAAGGATATGCCACACAGACTTTTAAGGGACCTTTCCCAACCGATACATTAAGGATAGCATTGGATCACGATGTGACCGAGCTTCAGGAAGTTGTGGTGAAATTCAAGAAGCAAAAATATAAGAAACGCAATCCGGCTTCGGAACTGATGCTGAAGGTGCGCGCACATCATGACTCTGTGGATCCCGGCAAAATAGACGGTTATAATTTTGACAGTTATTCCAAAACCGTAATAGGACTGAACAGTTCGGAGAAGAACAGCGGCACATGGGTTATACCCGTCAAAGACCGTCAGAACCTCAGCAAACTTATTGACACGGCCCGATGGACTGCCGACAAGATAATGAACATCGCCATCAAAGAAAAGACTTCGACCGTGGTATATAAAAATGACGAACCCACCGAAATAATCACCGGCCGTAACAGCGACGGTCTCGACCAGAAGTTCAGCACGGAATATACAAATGTGTTCCTGGAGGACGTGTTGCGCGAAATAGACCTGTACAAGAACGACCTGCACATGTTACGCAGTGATTTTGTGAGTCCGTTGTCAAGCAATGGCATCAATTTCTATCATTACGAACTGGTCGATACTGTCCCTATAGGGGACCAGATGTGTGTGGAACTCAGTTTCGCGCCGGCCAACCCGGAGATGACCGGATTGAACGGCAAGCTGTATATCCCGGTAAACGACTCCGTAAAATATGTGCGCCGCGCCATGATGCGAATGCCCAAGGCCACGAACATAAACTATGTGAAAAGCCTCATTCTTAATCAGAATTTCAAACTTGACTCCATCGGGAAACTTCACAAGACGGTAGACGACCTGATGGTTAATGTCCAGATAGTGCCGGGCACTCCGGTGTTCAGTTTCAACCGGCAGATACGTCGCGATAATTTCAATTACAGAGGAAGGCCGGAATATCAGAAATACGTGGACGCGGTGGGATCCAGTTTTCAAGAGGATCTCGAACTGAAAAGACCCGAATCCTATTGGGCGGCTAATCGACTTGTGCCGTTGACTACCGCCGAATCAAACCTGATTGGCAAGAATTCTGTGTTCAGGAGGGATAAAGGATTCCGGGCGACTGAAACGATAATAGACCTGCTTGTCAAAGGTTACATCCCGACGGGTGACGACGAGCATAACAAGGTATTCATAGGTCCCATCAATTCGTTTGTGAGCTATACCAAACCTGGAGGCTGGCGCTTTCAGTTGGGAGGCATGACCACGAGCAAACTGTGGCCGCATGTGTTCCTGCGCGGATTCGGAGCCTACAGCCTCGGCGACCACAAATGGAAAGGTGCGATGGAAGTTGAGTATTCGTTCGAAAAGCGCCGGCTTCACGCCTTGGAATTCCCTATGAACAACATCAGGGTCGGCTGGAACTACGATATGGATCAGCTCGGCCAGGAACAGTCATGGTACAGCACGGCCGACCTGCTTGGTTCGCTTAAGAGCATAAACACCAATCTGATCACATATCGGCACCACGTTTATGTGGATTACAACAAGGAGTGGCGCAACAACCTGTCCATGCACGTCGGCTTCCGTTACGTGCGTCAACAGCATTCGCCATGGGTAGAGTTCCGCAATGGGTTCGGACAGGTGTTTGGACATTTCGGTCAGGCGGTGTTCAATGCCGGAATACGCTGGGCTCCCGGCGAGCGATTCATACAGACTCTGAACCAACGCAACCTCATCAACCGCGATGCCCTTATCATAACATTGGATCAGGAATATGGCCCCAAGAAACTGTTAGGTTCTCGATTCACCATCTCCAAGACTGAATTAGGCATAGAGAAAACATTGCGCTTCTCGGCATACGGCTATCTGGAGGCTGCCATCAGAGCGGCCAAGATCTGGACACAGGTGCCGTTCACGGAATTGTACTGGCAGGTGGCCAATACATCATATCTGACCAATCCGCGGTCGTTCTCGATGATGAATCCGATGGAGTTCGCCATGGACGAATTCGTGAGCTGGTATCTGCAATACAACATGCAGGGGCTGCTGTTCAACAAGATACCTTACGTAAAGCGTGCACGCATACGCGAGGTGTTCAGTTTCCGCGGATTCTGGGGCAATCTGACCAAACGAAACAATCCGGCCAAAGCGCAGAACGTATATAAGTTCCCCGGCATAGAGACAACCACTATAGGCACCACGCCATATATGGAATGTTCGGTAGGTCTTGAAAATATCTTTACGTTCCTGCGCGTAGAATATGTATGGCGTCTGACATACCGGAACAAACCTGATGTACGCAAAGGAGGATTGAGAATAGGTCTACATTTCAATTTTTGACCCTCGGTTAATTTTTATTCAGTGCAATTGATTTTATTTAACACAGCAATTGGATGAAATTAACTTAATAAATATTATTTTTGCATTTCAGAAAACTAAATGGTGCCCCTTGAGGGCCTGAACGAATGGTATAATATGGAAGATACAGTGAATATCAGAGAGTTGAACGATCAGATTGCATCCAAGAGCAGTTTCGTCAGCATGATCCGTACCGGAATGGACCGTCGCATCGTAGGACAGGAGCATCTTGTGGATTCGTTGCTGATCGCATTGCTGTGCAACGGACACATCCTGCTGGAAGGCGTGCCCGGCCTTGCGAAGACTTTGGCCATCAAGACACTGGCCAATCTGGTAGATGCAAAATACAGCCGTATACAGTTCACTCCCGATTTGCTGCCGGCCGACGTGCTCGGCACGCAGATATACAGCGTCAAGAAAGAGGAATTCCAGATCAAGAAGGGGCCGATATTCGCCAATTTCGTATTGGCCGACGAGATAAACCGTGCGCCGGCCAAGGTACAGAGCGCGTTGCTCGAGGCCATGCAGGAGCGCCAGGTGACAATCGGCGAGGAAACATTCAGACTCCCGGATCCCTTCCTGGTAATGGCCACCCAGAACCCTATAGAGCAGGAGGGAACATACCCGTTGCCTGAGGCTCAGGTAGACCGTTTCCTTCTGAAGGTAGTGATAGGTTATCCCAAGAAAGACGAGGAGAAGCTGATAATCCGCCAGAACATCAAGGGCGCGCTCGAACCCGTAAGACCTGTGCTTGATCCCAAGGAGATTCTGGAGGTGCAGAAGATAGTTGAGAAGATATATATCGACGAGAAGATAGAGAACTACATCGTCGACATAGTGTTCGCCACACGTATGCCCGCAAAATATGGCCTGAACGACCTGCAGAGCCTGGTATCGTTCGGAGCATCGCCCCGTGCCTCGATCAGCCTTGCACTTGCATCCAGGGCCTACGCATTCCTGCAGGGTCGCGGATATGTCATTCCCGAAGACGTACGCGCCGTATGCCATGACGTGATGCGTCACCGTATCGGACTCACATACGAAGCCGAAGCCAACAACATCACATCCGACGACATCATCACCGACATACTCGACAAGGTGGCAGTGCCCTAAAACTGAAGATTGTGGACGCAAATGAATTGCTGAAAAAGATCCGCAAGATCGAGATAAAGACACGCGGTCTGAGCCAGAACATATTCGCCGGCGAATATCACAGCGCCTATAAGGGGCGCGGCGTGATATTTTCGGAAGTGCGCGAATATGTTCCGGGTGACGATGTGCGCGACATTGACTGGAACGTGACGGCACGCCAGAACAAGCCCTTCGTCAAGGTATATGAGGAGGAGCGCGAACTGACCGTCATGTTGCTGGTGGATGTGAGCGGCAGCCGCAGTTTCGGAGCCGTGGGGGAAGCCAAGATGGAAAAAATGGCCGAAATAGCCGCCACCCTGGCATTCTCGTCGATACAGAACAACGACAAGGTAGGGATGATAATGTTCAGCGACAAGATCGAGAAATTCATTCCCCCCAAGAAGGGCAGGAAGCACATCCTGTTGCTGATACGCGAAATCATCAATTATCAGCCAGAAAACGAGGGTACCGACATAGACCAGGCGTTGCGTTTCCTTACCAATGCCATCAAGAAGCGCACGGCGGCATTCCTGATTTCCGACCTGATAGACACCCACGATTACACCCAGAGCCTGATGATAGCCAGTCGCAAACATGATCTGGTGACACTTCAGGTATACGATAAGCGGGACTGCGAGATGCCGAATGTGGGTCTTGTCAAGATGCGTGATCTTGAGACAGGCGAGACAGCCTGGATTGACACATCGAGCAAATCGGTGCGCAAGACGTATGCCAAAGCCTGGTATGACCGCCAGCAGTGGATATCGTCGGTAATGACAAAAAGCGGCGTTGACATGACGTCAATAGCCACTGACGAGGACTTCGTGAAAGCCCTGTTGGGGATGTTCCGACGCCGGTCGGTGGCACGATGAAATTTGCATTTGCAGAATGAAGCATAGAATAATACGAATAGCGCTCGGCATACTGATGCTTGCAGGCGTCACATTCGGCAGCCAGGGCGCTCCGGTTGTGAAGGCCATGATGGACACGTCCGTGCTCATGATGGGCAAGATGGGCGTGCTGCAACTTATGGTGGAGGAACCCAAGAACGCCAAAGGCCATTTCCCACTGTTCAATCAGCTGCGCGAGCGAGGATATGCCACGGTATTGGGCGACACAGTGGAATTCCGGGCTCCGTCCGGGGTTGATACCGTGGATCTCGGTTCACAGCGTCGCATACTCTTTACGGTGCCGGTACAGGCATTCGATTCCGGAGCCTACCGGTTGCCTCCGTTCGAATATGTGGTAGGCAACGATACGGCACGTTCCAATACAGTAGACCTGAAAGTGGCTCCCGTAACGGTTTCAGCCGACGACCAGATTTCAGATTATGCGGGCACCGCAGACCCCGAGGATCCCTCAATTTTCGACTGGATTCCCGATTGGGTCGTTGACTATTGGTGGCTGGTATTGCTCGTATTGATTCTGATTGGAGCCGGCATCTACGCATGGCATCGTTACAGAACGAAAGGATACCTCATACCCAAGAAACCGGAGCCCACTCCCTACGAGGAGGCAATGAAGCGTCTTGGCACACTCAAGGGCCAGAAACTGTGGGAACAGGGAATGGAGAAGGAATATTTTACCGAGCTGACGGATATACTCCGCCGTTATCTGGCACGTCGATTCGGTATCAATGCAGAGGAAATGACATCGCGACAGATTATGTCGTCGTTGGCAAAGAACGAGGAAACCAAAGACAAACGGGCGTATTTCCGTAAGATTCTTGACGTGGCCGACTTCGTGAAGTTTGCCAAGGTAAGGCCGTTGCCCGAAGACAATATCGCCAGCTATGAGAGTGCCGTAAGGTTTGTTAACGAGACCAAACCGATTCCAAAGCCTGAAGATGAGGTAGATACCAGCGCACAGGGCAAAGCGGAAAAGAAAAAGAAGGCTGCGTTGAAAAAGAATAACAAGAAGAAAGGAGGCTCCAAATGATGCTGCATCCCGGATTATTGTTCCTTCTGTTGCTGCTTGTGCCTCTTGTGGCCTGGTATGTATGGAAGTGGAAAGGCGGCGATCCGTCGGTCGGAGTGTCAACCATCGCGCCGTTCAAAGGTAAAAGAGCGTCATTCAAGATATTGCTGATGCACGTTTGCTTCGCGCTTCAGCTTGTGGCTATAGCGGGCATAATCGTGGCTTTGGCAAGACCTCAGACCCACGACAGTCTCCGCTCGCAGAATGTGGAAGGCACCGATATCGTGCTGGCGCTGGATATTTCGAGTTCCATGCTTGCAACCGACCTGCGCCCCACGCGACTTGAATCCGCCAAGGAGGTTGCCACCAAGTTTGTCGGACAGCGTACTGACGACAACATCGGTCTGGTAGTGTTCTCAGGCGAATCCCTGTCACTGATGCCTCTGACATCAGACAAGGCCGCACTTGTAAACGCCATAAAGAATGTGGAAAGCGGCGACCTGAACGACGGCACCGCCATAGGTGATGGTATTGCCTCGGCAATCAATCGTCTCGTGTCGGGCAACGCCAAGTCCAAGAGCATCATCCTTCTTACCGACGGCACCAACAATGCAGGCGATGTAGCACCCGCCACTGCCGCGCAGATAGCCAAGGAAAAGGGCATTAAGATCTATACCATCGGAGCCGGAACCAACGGATCCATACAGATTACAGATCCATACGGGTTCTCCACAACCACAATGGAGACCAAAATAGACGAAGCCGCGCTGAAGAACATAGCCAACATAACGGGGGGCAAATTCTTCCGTGCCACCGATTCGCGTATGCTTCGCGACGTGTTCAATGAAATAGACTCACTGGAAAAGACCAAGCTGAATGTCAATACCTACACCCAGACTGAAGACAACTTCATGCCGTGGCTGTGGCTAAGCATCTGTGCTTACGGTCTGTTCCTGCTGTTGCGCTACACCGTGTTGCGCAGAATCCCATAGCGTATGTTTAGTTTTGCATATCCCAAAGTATTATACCTGTTGATACTGGTGCCGCTGTATGTGGCATTGTACATATTGGCACGCTATAGCCGACGGAAAAATCTGAAGCGGTTAGGCAGGATAGCGTATCTGTTGCCCATGATGCCTGAGGTCTCCGACTATAAGGCACCGTTGAAAATATGCGTGCAGATGCTTGCGCTATCCATGCTTATCGTAGCCTGCGCCCGCCCCTGGGGAGGTGTTCGCAATCAGAAAACCACCAAGGAAGGTATCGAAGTCGTTATAGCAGTCGACGCGTCCAATTCGATGCTTGCATCAGCCACGGACGACGATAACGGAACCTCCAGAATGCGAACGGCCAAATTTACGCTCGAAAAGCTGATCAACCGTCTGGATAATGACAGGGTAGGACTTATCGTATATGCCAATAGCGCGTACACGCTTATACCCGTTACTAACGACTATGTCTCGGCCAAGATGTTCCTGAACAGCATCGACCCCACGCAGATCAAGGATCAGGGTACCAATATATCTGTCGCGATTGATATGGCGGTCAATTCATTCTCCGACAATAAGAATGTGGGCAAAGCACTGATTCTGATTACGGATGCCGAAGAACTGGAGGACAAGGAGACAGTGATGGCCACGGCCGCAAACGCCGGCAAGAAGGGCATTCAGGTGGATGTGGTCGGCATCGGCTCTACCACTCCTGTCACAGTGCCCGAGAACGGAGCATTGATGCTTGATCCCGAAACGGGGCAGCCGGTCAGGACAGCTTTGAACGAAGATCTGGCAGCAGAGATAGCCAAAAGCGCGAAAGGAATATATGTCAACGCCTCAAACCGCGACGCTTTGAGCGAGTTGGAACGTCAGCTTGACACCCTGAAAAAATCCACTCTCGAAAGCAGCGTATATGCACAGCACGATGAACTGTTCTATATATTCGCGGTCATAGCCCTTGTGCTGATGTGCATAGACATCTTCCTGCTGGAGCGGAAAATAGCATGGCTGGACAAGATCACATTCTTCACCAACCGTAAACCCAAAGCAAAAGCTGAGCAAAAATGAGAAAAGCTATATACATACTGATGTCGGTCATGCTTTTAGGCATTTCGGCCGTGCCGATGGCCCAGGCTTCGACACGCGCCGAACGACGTCTTGTGACAAAAGGCAACAAGCTATACACCGAACGCAAATTCGTAGAGGCCGAAAGCGTATATCAGGAGGCGCTGCGCGAGAATCCGCAGAGCACATCCGCGCGCTATAACCTCGGGCTGTCTCAGCTGCGTCAGGTGAAGAACCTTAAGGATTCCACGCCCAAGACTCAGAAACTGATAGAGGGAGCCCGTCAGAATTTCACCGAAGCGGCACGCAATGTCAAGCAACGTCCCGGCATAGCCGCTAAGGCGAACTACAATCTGGGCAATATGGAATTCAATATGGCGCAGTATCAGAAAGCCATAGATTACTACAAGCAGTCGCTGCGCATTGATCCTGACGACGACAATGCCCGGCGCAACCTCCGTATCGCACAGAAGAAACTGCAACAGCAGAATCAGGATAAGGATAAGGACAAGCAGAACCAGAATCAGGACCAGCAGGATAAAAAGGACCAGCAGGACCAGAAAAATCAGCAGCAACAGCAGCCTCAACAGCAGGAACAAAAACAGCAGCCACAGGAACAGAAGATTAATGAACAGACGGCTCAGCGGATTCTACAGGCCATGGACAGCAAGGAGAACCAGACACGAGCCAGAGTGAATCGCGCCGCCAAAGGTGAAAAGAGCATCGGAAACGGAGGTGCCAGAAAGCGATGGTAACCTTCGCCTGGTCCATTCACACGTGATCTATTCACTAATGTATTTATTCCCAATGTGCTGACAGACAATGAAAAAAATCCTGACAATCTTGCTTATGTTAATGATTTGCGTTACAGACAAAGCTGTGGCGCAGAATCTTGACATCAACAAGAATAACCTGAAACTGAGCTGGAACCGCGAGAAAATCAACCTGTATCATCACGAGCCGGCAGTAATCACTCTGTACCTGTGGATACAGGGATACGATGTGCGAGGTGTCAGGAAATCTAAGTCATCCACACTCAACAACGGGAAATTCAGTTATCTGAAACAGGCAGAATTCGACCGTCAGCCTCGTGTGGTGAACAAAGACGGCGAGACGTGGACAGTCTATCCGATTGACAGTTACGCCATAGCAATGGACAAGGCCGGGAAATATAAACTTCAGGATGGCCGCTATGTTGTCGATCTTGCGGTTCCGGTCATCTATGACGATCCATTTTGGGGCAAGATGCAGACTCTGAAGACTCAACGGATAGAGGTGCCGGTAAATCCCGTACAAATCACGGTCTCAGACCTGCCGCCTGTGCCTCAGGACACAGAGTTCTCCGGAGCTGTCGGCGACTTTAAGATAGAAGTTACAGTGCCTCCGGGCGATATATTCCTTAACGAGGAAGCCACGGCTATAGTCACGATCACAGGCAACGGCTGGCTGAACGACGATACGTTGCCTGAATACCACGACGCATTTCAGAAAGGAACCAAACTGAAGTCATTTTCCGAGAATCGTCAGCAATACCTCAAGGAAGGAAAGATGATATCCGAACTTCAGATGGAATGTACTTTCATACCTACGGATAAAAACGCGGAGATAAGCCCTGTATGGCTTGAAGTGTTCAATCCCATAAAGGGAGTTTACGAGACTGTCAAATCCGAACCGGTCAAGGTCAAGGTGCAGTCCATAGCCGTAAAAGCACCGACTCACGACATATAATCAGAACGATGAAAATTAAGGGATATTTATTCGTACTTATAGCGTTGCTTGCCGGTATCACTGCGATGCAGGCAGCTGAAGTACGTATTGAAGTCAGTCCGGGACCCGGGCGCAGAAGCATCGAGGTCAAGGATCTGTTCTATATTACGATCGAGGTTGTGAACCTTGACGGCGCTCCGTCGCAGCCATCGAATGTGCCGGGAGCCAAACTGGTTTATTTCGACAGGACCGGTTCTTCGTCAAGCTTTACAAGCATAAACGGCAAGACCAGCCGCAGCACGTCATACACATGGACGGCTACGTTGCGGGCCGAAAAGGAGGGAAATTACAGTTTCGGCCCTGTCGTTGTCGGCGGGGTGAAAAGTAATGTGGTGCATTACAACATCGGAAAGGCAATGCCGTCCCAGAGGCAATCGGTCGCCCCGTCTCAGGGGACGGCAGGACAACAAGGAGGCCAGGACGATGACAAGCCGCAATACATCGGACATGGCGATCAGAACCTGTTCCTGCGTGCCAATGTGACCAAGACTTCGGCATACGAGCAGGAAGCGCTGGTATATACCGTAAAGCTTTACACCAGCTATGATGCTGTCAAGTTCATAGGTGCGACGGCGGCGCCCAAGTTCGATGGATTCGTAGTCGAGGAATCAAAAGACATCTCACAGTCCCTGAGCTATGAGACCTATAACGGCAAGTCGTATGCCACGGCTATCATAGCCCGCTACATCATCTTCCCGCAGATGACAGGCGCTCTGAAGGTGTCGGGCAACACATACACCATTTCCGTAGACCGTCGTGAATATTATCATGACCCGTTCTTCGGCAGTATGGCCTACAGCCAGCCGCTGCAGCTGAATGTGACTCCTAACGACCTGGTGATTAATGTCAAACCTCTGCCGGCTCCCAAGCCTGTGGATTTCAGCGGCGGTGTCGGCAAATTCAATATAACATCCCAGCTGAAGGATACTGAATTCAAATCCAACCAGACGGCGTCAATAGTTTATACCGTATCAGGTACCGGCAATGTAAAATACGTTCAGATGCCCGATCTGGCCACACTGTATCCTCCGCAACTCGAGATCTACACCCCGACATCCACGCAGAATGTCAAGGTAGGTTCAACATCGGTTTCCGGCAATGTGTCCTTCGACTATTCGTTCATGCCGCTGGAAGAAGGCACGTTCAAGATTCCTGGCGTGAAGATGGTTTATTTCAACCCCGAGACGGGACAATATGAGACCTCCGTCGCCAAGGGGTATACCATCACCGTACAGAAAGGTAAAGGGTCGGCCAAATCGCAGGCGCGTAAGAGACTGCATTTTGACTCGGAGCTGCAGACCATAGATATGGACAGACTCCACAAAGTGCATCGTCCCGTTGTGTACAAGGGCGCTTACTGGCTGTGGTTCATCATTCCGGCATCAATCCTGTTGCTGAGTCTTGGCTTATGGATACGATACAACCGGATGCATAAGGATATGGCCGCGCTGAACATGCGTCGCGCAGACAAGATAGCCCGCAGGCGCTTGCATAAGGCAGCCGCGGCAATGAAGAAAAAGAACCGTGACCTTTTCTACGACGAGTTGCTTACTGCTCTGTGGGGATACCTCGGTGACAAACTCAAGATGCCCACCTCCGAGTTGCTGCGTGACAATATCCGACAGACTCTCGAATCACGCAACATTCCCGAGAATGTGACCGAAAGGCTGATAGCCCTTGTAGATGAGGCTGAATTCGCCAAGTATTCATCGGCGGGAGGTGATTCCGCAATGGACCGTGACTACAAGGAGGCAATAGAGGCCATCAACGAACTTGAAGACGCATTTAGAAAGACGAAGCAATGACACACCATATATTAAGAATATTCACGGCGGTTGCATTGACAGGCATTTTCGCATTGTCAAGCCAGGGAGCCACACCGGAAGAAGCCCGACAGGCGTATGACAAAGGCGACTATGCCAAGGCGGTTGAGATATATCAGGAACTGGCCAAAAACCACGGCACATCGTCGGCACTGCTGTTCGACATGGGTCAGGCATATACACGGGCCGGAGACCTGGGACACGGGATGCTGTGCTATCGCAGGGCATTGCAGCAGAATCCCTCCAACAGTCAGGCTCGCTCAAACATCAGATATATCGAAAGCCGGGTACAGGACGGGAACACAGCCGAACTTAAGGGCAAAAAGGTATCGGTGGTGCCGGAAGATCCGTCATTTTTCACCGTGCTGAAAGATTTCATTACCCGACGTCATCATTCTAACACGTGGGCCACATGGAGCGGCATCACATTCGTATTGTTCTGCGTATGCATTGCGATATACATATTCCAGGACCGAGTCATGCTCCGCAAGATAGGATTTTTCGGTGCGATAGCCATGATCTCTATCAGTGTACTGACACTGATATTCGCATTCATGGGAGCTCATGCTTCGGGAAAACAGGATGAAGGCGTGATCACGGCATACAAGATAGAACTGAAGGCCGACCCATCCACATCAGCCAAGAACGTGACATCGCCGTTGGTACAAGGCACCGTAATGCAGATTATGGATACGGAGAAAGCAGAAAACGGCAAACCCCAATGGTACAAGGTACGCCTCAATTCGGATTTCGCCGGATGGATCAGGAACGACTCTTTTGAACCAATCTGATAATCAGAAGAATAAAAAAACTGCTGTCAGAATGTGTTATAAAACATTCTAAATTATTACATTTTATTTTTGAAATAATAGAAAAAATGTATAATTTAGCACTATGAGAGCCGAGGGAAACCGACAGCTCCACTAATACAAAGAATAAAAACTCAATACATACCGACCATGAGCAAGACAATCACATTTAACGAGCTCCGTCGCATCAAGGACAGTTTACCCGACGGCTCCACACATCGTATCGCAGACGAGTTGAACGTAACCGTACAGACCGTGCGCAACTATTTTGGAGGCGTCAATTATGAGTTCGGCAAGAATGCCGCCATGCACATCGAACCGGGCCCCGACGGCGGTCTTGTGATATTGGACGATACCACGATCTATGACATGGCAATCAAGATCCTGGAGGAGCAGAAGGAGAAATAAATGGAGAAAACACGTTCGGGAATGAGCAGACACATGCTCATTCCCGTCGATTTTTCAGATGCATCGATGTTTGCGGTGCGTGTGGGCTTCCGGTTCGCACGCGTCCTTGACATGACGCCCGTGCTGATGCACGTGTATCCGACGGTTTGGCCCGGAGAGGACACGGCCGGCGAATATCTGGGCGAATATGAACCCATGGAATCGGAATTGGCCGATGCCATAGCCGAGCGCGACATGATGCGTGCGGCCGAGCATCGTTTCAAGAAGTTCCGCAAGCAGCTGTCCGAAAAGATAGAATCGGGCGACATTGTGGACGTGAAATACACCACGCTGTTGCAGCAAGGCATCCCTGAAGACGAAATACTCGGATACTGTCGCGAACAGCATCCCGGCCTGGTGCTGATGTCTACTCGGGGAATATCACGAAAGGAGGAGGACCTGATAGGCAGCGTCACGGCCGAAGTGCTTGACTCGTGCGAGGTGCCCGTATTCACGATACCCGACAATTACCCTGTAGATGATACGAAACCGTTGAAGCGGATGCTGATGTTCTGCACGCTGGACCAGTATGATGTTCCTGCGCTGGAGAAATTGATGCATACGTTCAATTCTCCGGAAATCGACGTATGGCTTATGCCCGTGACACATCGCCACGCCGCTACGGTGCAACAGCTGCTGAATTCTCTGTTTGAACAATTGTCGAATGCATGGCCCAAAGCCACATTCCACGAGGCTCCGCTTCTCGATGCGAAAATCGACGCACAATTAGAGACATTTATCAAGAATAATCAAATACAACTTATCATAGCCCCTAACCGACGGGCCAGCATATTGACGCGGTTGTTCCGGCCGTCGGTGGCACATCAATGTCTTTTCGCAATCGACATCCCGATGCTTGCCCTCCCTGCAGATAAATGACGGATATAGAAATAAAGATTGGATTTGACGGAGTACGACGCAGTATTTCCGAATTATGCGGCACACACCAAGGCAAAGAGTGTGTGCGCGATATGTCGTTTTCACGCGATTACGACACTATAATGCACGCATTGCAATGTGTGGACGAAATGCGCGGCATAATTGCAGCTTCGCTGCCATACGCGGTACCATCGCAACATAATGTGCTGCCATATCTTACGGAAATAAAGGCGGCAAATTCATTCATGAGTTCCGACCGTCTTTACAAACTGCTGCAGATTCTGCTTTCGTTCAACGAAGTGCGCACTTTCTACCGTGCCACCGCCAAGGACGAGCAGGACACAGATACGGGTGCGTTCCTCTATCCACATCTGGCAAAAGAACTGGAAAACCTGGGCAGCTTTCCACAGCTGATCTCCACTATCGGTAATTCCGTCAACAAGTTCGGCGAATTGAAAGACAATGCGTCACCCGCGCTGTATGAGATACGGCAGTCCATCAAACGTTCGCAGGGTTCGATGCAGCGCATATTGCGTTCGGTTCTGGACCGTGCCGTCAAGCAAGGCATCATAGATTCGGACGTGACGCCGGCCATACGTGACGGGCGCATGGTTATACCGGTGAATGCCGGCAATAAGCGCGAGATCAGCGGAATAGTCCATGACGAAAGTGCCACCGGCAAGACAGTGTTCATTGAACCGGCCGAGGTGGTGGAGGCAGGCAACAGACTTCGCGAACTTGAAATGGACGAGCAACGGGAGGAAACCAGAATTCTGATCGATATCGCCTCATCAATCAGGCCGCACATAGACGACATCACACAATCGTGCCTGCTGCTCGGAAGTCTCGATTTCATTATGGCCAAAGCCCGGTATGCAATCGATACTGACGCGAGAATGCCTCACATACAGTCCGGACCGGAGTTGGAATGGTATCATGCCGTGCATCCGGGGCTGTTGCTGTCATTACGCACACAGGATAAAAAGGTAGTGCCGCTGGACATCATACTGACTTCTAAAGACCGCATCCTGATTATTTCCGGGCCGAACGCCGGGGGAAAATCCGTCACACTCAAGACCGTGGCCATCGTTCAGTACATGATGCAATGCGGCGTGATGCCGACACTGTACGAGAACTCGCACATGGGGCTGTTCCGTAACATAATCATAGACATAGGCGATGAGCAGTCCATTGAGAACGAGCTGAGTACCTATTCCTCTCATTTGAGCAATATGCGCTATTTCCTGACTCATTCCGACAGCCATACACTATTCCTGGCCGACGAGATGGGATCCGGCACCGAGCCGCAGATTGGCGGCGCCATGGCTCAGGCAATCCTCTCCAAACTTGGCAAATCAGGCGCATACGGCGTTGTCACAACCCACTACCAGAACCTGAAGACGTTCGCCGACAATACCGATGGATTCGTAAACGGAGCCATGCTTTACGACCGACAGCACCTTCAGCCCATGTTTAAATTGGAAATCGGCAACCCTGGAAGCTCGTTCGCCCTCGACATCGCCCACAAGATGGGACTGCCTCAGGATGTGATTGCCGCCGCGAAAGAGATTGTAGGCAGCGATTATGTCAACATGGACAAATATCTGAGCGACATAGCCCGCGACCGCAGATATTGGAGCAACAAACGGCAGAACATCAAGGAGAAGGAGCAGCGTCTCGACGATATCCTCGACAAATACGAGGCTCAGGCCGGCAACCTTAAGACACAGCGTCGCGCCATACTTGACGAGGCGAGGAAAGAGGCCCGGGAGATTGTCGAGGGCCTTAACGCACGCATAGAGCGCACCATACTCGAAATCCGCAATACCCAGGCTGAGAAGGAGCGCACCAAGGCTTTGCGGGCAGAGCTCAAGGAGCATGTGGACGAAGTGTTGAATCCGGGATCGGAGAAGGAATCGAATCTTCCCAAGAGTCTCAAGACCCCGAAACCGAGGCGTAACCAGGCATCCAAGCAACCGCAGACGCCGGCCAGGCAGCAGGAGAAACGGCCGCTGGCAGCAGGAGACTATGTCACCATGGAGGGGAGCTCGACACCGGGCCAGATACTGTCCATTTCCGGCAAAAAGGCGGAGGTGGCGTTCGGTGCACTCCGTACTTTCGTGGAGCTGTCCAGGCTGAAAGCAGGCAAGAAGCCCAAGATGTCAGGACTCGGCACAAGTTCTACAGGCGTGGTGAGTTCGGATGACAGCCGCACGCGTCAGCTGAATTTCAATCGGGAGATCGATGTGCGCGGAATGAGGGCAGACGAGGCGTTGCAGGCCGTGATGTATTTTCTTGACGATGCGATTCAGTTCCAAGCAGATAAAGTAAGGATACTGCACGGCACCGGTCATGGAATCCTAAAGACATTGATACGACAGCAGCTTAAGGCAAATCCGGCTGTGCGCAGCTTCGCAGACGAGGACATAAGGTTCGGAGGTGCCGGAATTACGGTCGTGGATCTTGAATAAAGGACTAATCCGGGCGTAATCGGGAATATCGCGTACAGCTTCATTACAATACAATCAGCTTCTCAAACGTTTAATTATTGATATCAATTAAGCACCAAAACTATGAAAATAGCAGTTGCAGGAACAGGATATGTAGGACTGAGCATCGCGGTATTGCTTGCTCAGCACAACAAGGTGACAGCCGTTGACGTAATACCCGAGAAGGTGGAAATGATCAACAACCGTCAGTCGCCGATAAAGGATGAGTATATCGAGAAATACCTTAAGGAAAAGAAACTTGACCTTACAGCCACGCTGGATGGAGCCGCTGCATACGCCGATGCGGAATATGTTGTGATAGCTGCACCCACCAATTATGACCCGGTCAAGAATTATTTCGACACTCACTGCATCGAAGACATTATCGACCTGGTGCTGAGCGTGAATCCACAGGCCGTGATGGTGATTAAGTCGACAATCCCGGTAGGATACTGCCGCTCGCTCTATCTAAAATACTACAACAAGGGAGTAAAAAAGATGAACCTGTTGTTTTTCCCCGAGTTTTTACGCGAAAGCAAGGCATTGTACGACAACCTGTATCCCTCGCGCATCATAGCCGGAATACCCCGGATCAAGAACCGTCCCGAGGATGCAGCCGAGAACAAAGCAATCGAGGCTATAGCCGACATTCCGTTTCTTGACAAGGCCGCGCACACGTTCGCATCCTTGCTGCAGCATGGCGCCATCGAGGAAGATATCCCCACGCTGTACATGGGCATCCAGGAGGCAGAGGCTGTCAAGCTGTTCGCCAACACATATCTGGCTCTGCGCGTAAGCTATTTCAACGAGCTTGACACATACGCCGAGGTGAAAGGCCTGGATTCCAAAAGCATCATAGAAGGAATCGGTCTCGATCCGCGTATCGGAACGCACTACAACAATCCCAGCTTCGGTTACGGAGGCTACTGCCTGCCCAAGGATTCGAAGCAGCTTCTGGCCAACTACGCCGACGTGCCTCAGAACATGATGTCGGCCATCGTGGAGAGCAACCGCACACGTAAGGACTTCATCGCCGACCAGGTATTGCACCTTGCGGGCTACTATACCCGAAACGCCACCTATGACTCCAGCAAGGAGCAGCCCTGCGTAGTGGGTGTGTACCGCCTTACCATGAAGTCGAATTCCGACAATTTCCGCCATTCGTCCATCCAGGGCGTGATGAAGCGCATCAAGGCAAAGGGCGCGCAGGTAATAGTGTACGAACCCACGCTGGAGAACGGATCCACGTTCTTCGGATCGTTGGTCGAGAATGATCTTGACTCATTCAAGAGCAAGTGTAACGCCATAATCGCCAACCGGTATGATCCGGTGCTGGACGATGTGCTCGACAAGGTGTATACACGTGATATATTCAAAAGAGACTAAAACATGTTGAAAGACAATATAACCATCAACGGCAGCACCGTCTTCATAACCGGTGTTGCCGGTTTCATAGGTGCCAACTTGGCCCAACGTCTGTTGGCCGATTATCCTGAATGTCGTGTGGTGGGCATTGATTCCATCACGGATTATTACGATACGTCGCTTAAGTATGAACGGTTGAACGAACTCGAGAAATACGGCGACCGCTTCGTATTCGTAAAGGGTTCAATTTCCGATCGTCAGGCAATTGACCGGATATTCAAGGATTACAAGCCGGAAATAGTAGTCAATCTCGCCGCTCAGGCCGGAGTACGCTATTCCATCGAGAATCCGGATGCTTACGTCGACAGCAATCTGATAGGATTCTACAACATACTGGAAGCATGCAGACATAGCTATGATCCGGGAAACACGCCTGTGCAGCATCTGGTGTTCGCATCGTCTTCGAGTGTGTACGGCTCCAACAAGAAGGTTCCTTACAGCACCGACGACAAGGTGGACAATCCGGTCAGCCTCTATGCCGCTACAAAAAAGAGCAACGAGCTGATGGCACACGCATACGCCAAGCTTTACGACATCCCGTCCACAGGTCTTCGATTCTTCACGGTCTATGGACCCTGCGGCCGTCCGGATATGGCATACTTCGGCTTTACCGACAAGCTCGTGAACGGCCAGACCATCAAGATATTCAATTACGGCGATTGCAAACGTGACTTCACATATATCGACGACATAGTGGAGGGCGTGATCCGCGTGATGCGTCATGCACCGGAACGCAGCAAAGGGGAGGATGGACTCCCCATTCCTCCGTATAAGATCTACAACATCGGCAATAACCAGCCGGAGAATCTGCTGGATTTTGTCAGGATACTTCAGGATGAACTGGTATCTGCCAAAATATTGCCGGCTGATTTTGACTTCGACGCGCACACCGAGATGGTGCCTATGCAGCCGGGAGACGTTCCGGTCACATACGCCGACACCACACCGCTGGAGCAGGATTTCGGATTCCGGCCATCTACGCCTTTACGCACAGGCCTCCGCGCCTTCGCGCAGTGGTATGCCGAAAAATATCATACCGATGCCTAACAGGCTTTTCATGGCGTCATGCATGGCTACGCTGACCGTATTCGGCATGGCCGCGCAGTCCGGTAGCTGGAAAGGGGAGCTTAACGTCGGAGGCACCACACTGCCTGTCGTGTTCAACTTTTCGGCCGAAGGTTGCACTCTGGATTCACCGGCGCAGGGTGCCAAAGGGATTCCTGCGAAATGGACGCCGGATGCTTCGGGGATAGTATCAATACAGATTCCGGTCATCAACGGTTCGTTCGAAGGGAAGCTGACGGGCGATTCCATTCCAGGCAAGTTCACACAGCATGGATACTCAATTCCATTGACACTCCGACCGGGAGAAGTAAAGCTAAACCGCCCTCAGACACCCAAACCGCCATATCCGTACACCACCGAGGAGGTATCGTTCAAAAATGGCGATGCCGTCCTATGTGGCACACTTACGCTGCCCGAAAACTACACAAAGAATACGCCGGCACTCGTCATGGTTACCGGCAGCGGATTACAGAATCGTGACGAAGAAGCGTTCGGGCACAAACCGTTCGCCGTTATTGCCGATGCCCTCGCTCGTCAGGGGATAGCCACCCTTCGGTACGATGACCGAGGATTCGGCGAATCAACCGGAGACATCATTAACAGCACCATAGACGATTTCAAAAACGATGCTGCGGCCGGTATCAGGTTACTCCGCAAAGGTTTCAAACATGTAGGTGTTCTTGGCCATAGCGAAGGTGGAACAATAGCCATGATGCTTGCTGCCGACAAGGCCGTGGATTTCGCAATATCACTTGCAGGCATGACTGTAAGCGGCAAGGAGCTGTTGCTACGCCAGAATCGGGACGCCCTTGCCGGAATGGGATTGAGTTCTGATTTAGTCGATATTTATTGCAAACATCTGTCCGATGGAATGGATGCGGTCATAGCCGGCAAAGATCCTGATCCTGTCAACGACACGCAACTTCCGGCACCCCTTAATCAGAATCTCAGCAAAGCATTACAGCAGTTCGCGACACCGTATATGCGCTCGTTTATCAGGCTTTCTGCCAAGGATAATCTTGCCAAGACAACCGTTCCGCTTTTGGCTTTAAACGGCACGAAGGACACCCAGGTGGATTATGTCAATAATCTCGCCGCAGTCAATGCCCTTGCATCCGGCAAACCATTTACCGTCAAGTCTTACGAAGGTCTGAATCATTTTTTTCAGCACGCCGAAACCGGCTCCGTTGATGAATACGGCAAAATCGAAGAAACCATCTCGCCCGAAGTCCTCTCCGACATCATCGCCTGGATTAAGAAACGATGTCTATAAGATAGTTCTTATTATTTACAGGAAATGTAATCAAGATTTATAATTAGCCTGCTGTCAAACACATATATTTCGCCGATTATGTTGTTATCTATTTTTAAACGATAGCCTTCCTGTCGTTCAGAACCATCTCTGGATTTTATTACTCGATTGGATAAATCAATTCCCCAGGATTTAAGTTTCCGGACAATTTTCTCTAATTTTGAATCTGAATTAACGTTTTGAGAAGAAGAATAATAACCATATCTCATGGGATTATATGTAGACTTGAAAAACGTTACATCAACATCAAATATTTCATCTAATAATTCAATTGGTCGATTTATTAAAAATTCTGTTCTGTCCTCAGAATTATTATATCTATTATAAGTTAGACGATATTCATTACAAAAGTTTTTAAACGATGTAACAGTTAATTCACCCATAGGTATATTTATATCAAATGGGTGTATGATAGTCTTAAAGAAACTTTCCTTACTATTGATAGAGGGATGCCACACGTTGTTTGAATTGTTTCTTTGCGTAACATTTTGTGATGGTTTGGTTACGTTACCTCTTGAAACTTTCTTCGAACCTCTACGAATATACTTTGAGCCATTTGATAAAATGGTGTTGTTATCTATTATCGAAATTGTTTTATATATTACTTTATTATTGGGCCATACCCATATCAACGTGTTCTCATCTGCAAGATACCAGGTAAAGTCGCCCAACGAATCTTCAAACAGGATGATTGAAGTCATTATTGATCCTGTCCCGTCGACATTATATTTTGTCCATCCGGGTATATCTGAGTTTTCTTCATACCATTCTCCTACGATAATTTGTTTAACTTCGTTTACGCTACGTGCAAATGATATTAACGAGCAAGACACTGCGAATAGAATTAAAAGATATTTTTTCATGATGGCTGATTTTTTGTACAAAAATACTATTTTTTTGTGAATTTGCAACTCTGCCACAATATTTTAATTCAATATTCGCATATTGTAATTATAAAAATTAACGCACAGCACGGTCGGTATAAGCATACCGAAACGTTCTGTGCGTTTCCCTTTCTTTATTATTACATCGGAACATCAGCCGTTATTGAAGCGTTCCTCCGACTATCATAAATCAGAATTTGATGAAGCCGGTCTTGGTGATGGTGATGCCGAAGCCGGCACTCTTGCCGATAAGGTTGCCGTTGTCAAGAGCGAAAGTCAATGTACCTTCCCAGCCCTTCAGCTTGGCGGGATGCCAGCTGGCCTGGACCAACATGCTGAAATCATGCAGCACATGTCTGGTGGGCTTTGAATAAGTACCCCAGCTGTTGATGCCGCTCATACGCAGTTTCCACGATACCTGCTTCGTGGGATCTCCTTTCAGTCCGATGTTCCATGCGTCTATACGGTTATGTTGGAATTCATTCTGATGTCCGGCATTGTAGATGGGGGAGATCAGGAACGGATTGCCCATTGCATATCCGAAATTGGACCAGGTCTGATAGATATAATGATTGTAATACTGATCGACCGAGGAAACCTGATGGTCCAGTGCGGGAGTATGGTCGTAATAAGCCGGACCGGACTGATCGCGTGTTGTAATGTATTCTATTACGGCTTCTGAGATGTAAGGATTTTTCGGCATGTGTCCTTCGATGCCCCACAAGCCGTCCTTCCAGGGATAGTCGAAGAAAAGCATGGAATGATCCTCGAAGAAATGCTGATAATATGCCTTGACGCTCCAGCCATTCGGATCATACCAGCCTAACGCGAATGTCCAGTTGCCCAAGAAGTTGCCCTGAACATTCAGCTGTTCGCCCATCGGCGTCGATGACTCGCCTCCCAGGGGAACCAGACCTTTTATCCAAGCCTTTAAGTCAGAGGGGTTCTTACGTTTGGTCCAGCCGCCTTTCTCCGAATACGTATATGTGGTGCCTCCGAACTGCGAATCCATACGCAATCCTAATTCACCGACAAGAGGGAACTGCCGCTTGTCGCCGAACTTGAAGTATATGGCGCGGGTGCAGTATAGCTGATTGAGCGTATAGGCCGATCCATAATCGCGATAGTGATCTTTCATCCAATGATTCTGCATGAACATCCCATAGCCGATGTACCCTTTCACGGCAAACCACCCCTTGCAGCCCCATACGTCGGCATAATCGAAAATACCGATACGCAGCTGAGGTATGGGTCTGGCATTGCTCGACGTGGTCATATTGCCGGATGACAGATCAGACGTCATCAAGTCTCCGGGCATTTCCTTCTGACCTATCATCGCATTCAGGCAACGGTACTTTACCTCCGCATATATCTGCTGAGGAATGAACGCCTCCTGAAAATTATATGCTCCGCCGAGATCCACGCCTGCTCCCCATGAAAACTTCTTTTCTTTGTCAAGATCGTGGAATATACCTGCGCGAATCCAGCCATTATTCTTCTGTAATCCCGAGAATCCGTAATGATCGCTTACCATCCAGAACGGAGTATGCGCTCCGTCGCTGAACGTAACGCCTATTTCACCCCGATACCGTAGTGAGTCTCCAAATTCGCGTCCGAAAGCCGGAACTGAGGAGCACGATGCAAGCAACAGGCCTATAACAAGTAATTTCTTCATAATAATGAAACGATATTGCATATTCAACAATATGCAGACTCTAATGGTGCAAAATTAAACAAAAAAATTTACATAATGACAATAGCAGCTTGTAAAGATGATAATAAACAGCCCGAAGAGGGCGTTTTTTAAAGGATGAATAGGTTGTTTACAGGCATAATAATAATGACATTCACAGTTCTTGGACTTAAAGCCGAGAACGTGAAGATTAGCGGCAAGGTAATAGACAACGAGGACAAGCCGATAGAATTCGGTACAGTACGTGTTGCGGGAACTGCCTTAGGCACCAATACCAATCTGAAAGGAGACTACACGCTGACCATAGCACAGAAAGACACCATCGAGATGGTGTTCAGTTGCGTGGGCTTCAAGACTGTGAAACACAAGCTGGTAAATCCCAAGGGAGACCTGACCCTGAACGTGCGCCTGTATCCCATGGACGTCGACCTGAAGGAGTTTGAAGTTATCGGTTTCCGTAACAACATCAACGGGATGCAGTCGTTCGACACCGAGAGTTTCAAGCTTTCGCCCGATGTATCGGGAGGAAGCGTCGAGGCCATGATCACGACCATGCCGGGTGTGAACTCCAACAACGAGATGTCATCGCAATATTCCGTGCGCGGAGGCACATTCGACGAGAATTCGGTGTACATCAACGGCATGGAGGTGTATCGGCCCCAGCTGATACGCTCCGGCCAACAGGAAGGCCTCAGTATCATCAACCCGGACATGGTCGGCAATCTTAAATTCTCGACGGGTGGATTCCCGGCCCGATATGCCGACAAAATGTCGTCTGCACTTGACATCACGTATCGCGAACCTGAGGCTCTAGAGGGGGCTGTGTCCGCCAGCCTGATGGGCGGCAGCGTAATGTTCGGCCAGAATTCCGGCAAGTTCTCGCAGTTGCACGGTGCCCGATTGAAAAAGAACAATTCCCTGTTGGCAAGCCAGGACACTAAAGGTGAGTATGACCCGTTGTTCTTCGACTATCAGACCAATATGACCCTGAAGCCGAACGACCACTGGAGCATCAACCTGATGGGAAACATCTCGCTGAACCATTTCAATTTCAAACCGCATGACCGCGAGACCACGTTCGGCACATCACAGGATGCCAAGAGCTTCCGCGTCTATTTCGATGGTGCAGAGCGTGACAAGTTCGAGACTTATCTTGGAGCATTGAGCGTGAACTACCGTCACAACAAGGCCACAAGTTTTTCACTCGGAATCGGAGGATTCCTGAGCAACGAACTGGTAAGCTATGACATATCGGGGGAATACTGGCTCGACCAGGCCGGTACAGGGGGCCCCGAAGGGGTAGGCGGTGAACTTGGCGTTGGCAAATACATGGAGCATTCGCGCAACCGCTTGAAATCATCCGTACTGTCGGTTAATTTCAAAGGCTCAACCCGTTATAAGATAAATAATTTTGCATACGGCATAGAATATCAGCGGCAGAGCTTCCGCGACCGCACCAAGGAGTGGGAATGGCGTGACTCCGCAGGCTATTCATTGCCCCATAAGCCCGACGCACTGCATCTGATATACAACATGAAATCGCACAACGACGCCAATATCAACAGACTGTCGCTGTATGTGGAAGATGCGTTGTATATCACTACCAATTCGGCTCACATGACGCTGAACGCCGGACTCAGGTTGTCGTACAATTCGTTCAACAAGGAATTTTTAGCCTCCCCGCGTCTTAACTTCACGGCAAGCCCCAACAGCTTGCCCAACTGGATATTCCGGCTTGGCACTGGCCTTTATTATCAAAGTCCGTTCTATAAGGAATATCGTCAGACCGTGACCGATCCGCTCGGCAACGGATCAATCAGGCTGAATCAGAACATCAAATCACCCCGAAGCATTCAGGTCATCGCGGGTGCTGATTTCACATTCCGTGCCATGAACCGCCCGTTCAAGCTGTCGGGCGAAGTATATTATAAGAATCTGTCGCGACTTATCAGTTATGAGTATGATAATCTGAAGATAGTATATTCAGGCCTCAACGACTCGAAGGGATACACTATGGGACTTGACCTGAAACTGTTCGGGCAGTTTGTGGAAGGCTCCGATTCCTGGCTCAGTTTCTCGCTGATGAAAACGCAGCAGACTCTCGACGGCAAGAAAATGCCGATGCCTTCCGACCAGCGTTATTCGGTGTCCCTCTATTTCACTGACTATCTGCCGCGCTTCCCGCGTCTCAAATTCAGTCTTCGTGGCGTTGTTTCCGACGGTCTGACCATGACACCGCCGCATACATCCAGATCAAAGACTTACTTCAGGGCTCCTGCCTACAAGCGTCTGGACATCGGTGTAAGCTGGCAGTTCTTCGGAGCGCCTGACCAGAAACCTCACAAGATTTTCAAAAGCATGGTACTGGCTCTGGATGCCTTTAACCTGCTGGACATAACCAACGTGAGCAGCTACTATTGGGTAACGGATGTGAACAATATGCAGTATGCCGTACCCAATTATCTGACGCGCAGACAATTCAATCTGCGTCTTTCAATGGAATTCTAATATTGACAATTCAAACACTACTATATCATGAACGTACGGATGTTGCTTATCGGGCTTGGATTGACAGCCTTTGCCGGCGCAGTCAGCGCAGCCGATTCTCCATTATGGTTAAGAAATTCATCTATATCTCCTGACGGCAAACAGATAGCGTTTACCTACAAGGGCGATATTTTCGTAGTCCCCGTCAGTGGTGGCCGAGCCGTTCAACTGACCACGAACCAGGCATACGACACCAACCCTATGTGGAGTCCCGACGGCAAGGAGATAGCATTCCAAAGCACCCGCACCACCGGCGGTTACGACATATATGTGATTCCTGCCGATGGGGGAACATCCCGCCGCATCACTACGGCAAGCGCCTCCGAATCGCTGAGAGCATGGATGAACGACAGCACGTTGCTGTTCTCCTCACGCCAGATCGGTTCGCCCGTCACCGTGATAAATCCGGCCGTCAACCAGTTGTACACCGTAAATGCAAAGCATCCGGGACGCCCGAAACTTTATGCCAACATAAACGCCATGTCCGCGGACTTTGACCGTAACGGCAAAATGGTATACGAGGACAAGAAAGGCTATGAGAACGACTTCCGCAAGCATGAGCGTTCGTCGGGCACCAACGATATATGGATCAAGGATGGCGCGAAATACACCAAGCTGACCGATTTCAACGGCCATGACAAGAATCCTAATTGGACAGCAAACGGTGACATAGTCTATGTCAGCGAACAGGACGGAACGCTGAACGTATGGAGTATGAAGGGTGACGGTTCGGGCAAGACGCAGCTTACACGGTTCACCGAACATCCTGTACGGTCATTGTCTGTCGCCGACAACGGCACAATGGCCTTCAGCTGGAACGGTGAGTTGTATACGCTCGTTCCCGGTGCGGAGCCTCGGAAAGTAAACGTTCAGATCATAAGCGATGATTATAACGCAGATCATCAGAAGCGTCTTCTGACCTCGGGCGCCACATACGGCACCCTGTCGCCCGATGGCGAGGAGGTTGCATTCGTGGTACGTGGTGATGTTTATGTTACATCGGTAAAATACAAAACCACGCGCCAGATAACCGACACTCCGGGACAGGAACGATATGTCAGCTGGAGTCCCGACGGTAAGTCGCTGGTTTACGACGGCGAGCGCGACGGTCAGTGGAAACTGTATATAGCCACTAATGAGGATCCTGCGTCCAAGGGATTCGCATATTCCAAAAAAGTGGGCGAGACTCTGCTATATGCCCCTGCCGACGGCAAGCCTGCACAGCAGCCGGCATATAGCCCGGACGGCAAAAAAATTGCATTCCTTGAAGACCGTCAGGAGGTCCGTGTAATCGACCCCAAGAGCAAAGCCGTGCATACAGCCCTGGATCGTAAGTATAATTACAGCTACAGCGACGGCGACGTAGAGTTTTCATGGTCGCCGGACAGCAATTGGCTTCTTACCAGCTATATCGGCATCGGAGGCTGGAACAATACGGATGTGGCACTTGTGAAAGAAGATGGATCCGAGGTAGTGGATCTGACTGAAAGCGGATACAGCGACGCCAACTCGCGCTGGGCCATGAAGGGTCGTGCCATCTGCTACGAGACGGGTCGTTACGGTATGAAAAGCCACGGCAGCTGGGGTAATCAATGGGATGTTGTCATCATGATGCTCAACGGGGATGCCTGGGACGAGTTTAACCGCACCGAGGAGGAAGCGGAACTCGACAAGGACCAGGAGAAAGAGAAGAAGGATGACGCCGATTCCAAAGACAAGAAAGACAAGAAAGGGAAGAAGGATAAAAAGGATAAAAAAGACAAGAAGGACAAGGACAGCGTCAAGCCATTGGAATTCGATCTTGAGAACCGCGCATACCGCACCAAGCGCCTGACAGGTCTGTCCGGTGCATTAGGCGACTATTGGCTGTCAGAGGATGGAGCTAAGCTATATTACACTATGCGCAACGCCGACGGCAAGACCAATCTTATGGAACGCGACGTACGCGAAGGGGAGACCAAAATATTGGTTCCAGGCATTTCCGGAGGGATCGAGGCCGATAAGAAAGGAGAAAAGTTGCTGATGGTGTCACGCAAGGGTATGTACCTCGTAAAACTCAGTGACGGCTCGAAAGAGGAAATAGAATTTGAGGCGCCCTACAACAACACTCCATCCAAGGAACGTGAATATATCTACCGTCACATGCTCAGCCAGGTCAACGACAAATTCTATGACAAAAATCTGCACGGCGTCGACTGGAAGAAATACGGCGAGGCGTATGCACGTTTCCTCCCGCATATCAACAACAATTACGACTTCGCCGACCTTCTGAGCGAAATTCTCGGAGAACTGAACGCCAGTCATACCGGCGGTTCTTACCGCCCATCGGGTGCGAAGTGGGACACAGGCAATCTCGGCGCATATTTCGATGATAATTACGACGGCGCAGGCCTCAGGATTAACGAGGTGCTGAAACGTGGCCCGTTATCGGCCAAGAAATATAACGTGAAGCCCGGTGACGTCATTACCGCCATCGACGGCGTGACAATCGAACCGGGAGCCGATTATTTCCCGTTGCTGGAAGGCAAAGCCGACCGCAACGTGATGCTTTCCATGAGGCGTGTAAACGGCAAGAACGACACAATCATGGTTAAGCCGGTGGATTATATCCGCGACCTGCAGTACGAGCGCTGGGTGGAACGCAACGAACATATCGTGGACTCAGTGTCCGGAGGTCGCATCGGATACGTGCACATCGAAGGTATGGATTCCGAGTCGTTCAGCAACGTATACAGCAAATTGTTAGGCAAATACCGTAACCATGAGGCCGTGGTGGTAGATACACGATGGAACGGCGGCGGCTGGCTGCACAACGACGTGGCGCTGCTGCTGAGCGGAAAGAAATATGTTGACTATTCTCCGCGCGGCCAATACGTAGGCTCCGATCCATTCTCGCAATGGACCAAGCCATCGGTCATGCTGGTTAACGAATCCAATTATTCGGATGCCCACGGCACACCCTACACTTATCAGACACTTAAAATCGGTGACATCGTAGGTGCCCCCATTCCCGGCACGATGACCGCCGTATGGTGGGAAACTCAGGTTGATCCGACAATAGTGTTCGGCATTCCGCAGGTCACTTCGCTCGATATAAACGGGCAGCCACTGGAGAACAAGCAGCTCAATCCCGAAGTGATTATTTACAACAATCCCGGAGACGTGGAGCGCGGACATGATGCGCAGCTTGAAGGTGCAGTTCGTCATCTGCTTGATAAACTTAAGAAGTAACGTTTAAGTCTTTAGGCTGAAATGACATTTAACCATTGAAATGGGAGCTGACGAAATAAAGACAATCCGGGCTGACCGTAGGGTACTGGAACTGCTGTCGCAGACTTTCGGCACCATATCTGCAGCCGCTACCGAGATAATTAATCTCGAAGCGATACTGAACCTGCCTAAAGGGACGGAGCACTTCGTGGCCGACCTGCACGGGGAGTATGACGCATTCAATCATCTGCTGAAGAATGGGTCAGGCAATATCAAGCGAAAGGTGAACGACCTGTTCGGCACCATCATGAGCCAGGAGGAAATCAGACAGCTCTGCTCGCTGATATACTATCCGGAACAGAAGTTAGCGTACATTCATTCTTCCGGCAAGGATATGACCAATTTCTATGAGATCACGTTGCATCAGCTCGTCAAGGTCCTGCAACTGGTTTCATCGAAATATACAAGGTCAAAGGTGCGCAAGAGCCTGCCGCGTGAGTTCGCCTACATCATCGAGGAGCTTCTGCATGAGGCGCCTTCCACCGCGAACAAGCAGCATTACTACGCGCGCATCATCGAGACGATCATTCTGACCGGACAGGCCGAGGATTTCATCACGGCAATATGTAATGTGATACAGAAACTCTCGATAGACCAACTGCACATCTTAGGCGACATTTTCGACCGCGGACAGGGTGCGCATCTGATATTGGACAAGCTGAACACCTATCAGAATTTCGACATGCAGTGGGGCAACCACGATGCGTTGTGGATGGGTGCCGCAGCCGGGAACAAAGCCTGCATAGCCAATGTGCTCAGAATCTCGTTGCGTTACGACAATCTGACTACGCTTGAGGATGGATACGGCATCAATCTCGTGCCTCTGGCATCATTCGCACTGGAGACATACGCCGATGACAGTTGTGACCTTTTTATGCCATGTCTGGCGGATGAAAGCGACTTCTCGGAAAAACATAAAAACCTGATTGCCAAGATGCACAAGGCCATCACGGTAATCCAGTTCAAGCTCGAGGGACAGCTGGTGGCCAAATATCCGGAATGGAGCATGACCGACCGCCGATTGCTGCATACCATCGACTATGAGAATCAGACTGTCGAAGTGGACGGCAAACGATACCATATCGAGGACATCAACTTCCCCACTGTCAACAGAGAGGACCCATACGCGTTGTCGGATGAGGAAACTGAATTGATGGACAAGCTGCAGCATTCGTTCTTTGTCAGCGACAAGCTCCGGAGACATATCGACATATTGCTTTCGCACGGATGTCTCTATAACATCTGCAACTCCAACCTGATGTATCATGCTTCGGTGCCGCTGAACGAAGACGGTTCGCTGAAACAGGTGCTGATAGGCGACAGGAAATTCGCAGGCAAGGAGCTGATGCACAACATCGGAATGCTGATGCGCGAGGCTTTCAATACCGACATTCCGGAACGTGCTCGCGAATATGCCGTAGATTACTTCACATACGTGTGGTGTGGGCCTGATTCTCCGCTGTTCGACAAGTCGAAGATGGCCACTTTCGAACGCTATCTTATCAAGGATCCCGATTCGCACAAGGAGCGCAAGGGATGGTATTATCAGTACCGCAACGAAGAAACGATATGCGATATGATTTTAGATGCGTTTGGCGTAACCGGAAAGCATCGGCACATCATAAACGGTCATGTGCCTGTCCGAGCCATAGACGGCGAGAATCCCATCAAGGCCAATGGCAAACTGATGGTGATAGACGGTGGCATGTCAAAGGCCTACCGTAGTACCACCGGCATTGCCGGATATACATTGGTGTTTCACAGCCGTGGATTTGACCTGGTACAGCATGAGCCATTCTCATCACCCGAGGAGGCGATACGCAAGGGATCCGACATCATATCCAGCACGACTCTTGTCGAACTCAGCACTCAGCGCTTGTACGTAAAGGACACGGATAAAGGCAAAGAACTAAAGGCGCAGGCCGATGAACTCCGCGGGCTGTTGTACTCATATCGCCATGGTCTCCTGAAGGAACACAAGTAACTCTATATTATTAAGTCATAAGCAGAAAGCCCACCTCGCAAGAAAGCGGGATGGGCTTATGATATAAAAGTTAGTGGGATTAGCGGGAGAATCGGTAAACCGTCATGGAACGGGCCGGGAGGGATGTGCTCCAGTTTGTCGTCACGTTAACGGATTCATTAGTGGTAATCGGCTTGACAGCCTCGGGATTGTCAAGAGTGTTATCGGCATCATCGGGAGCTGTAAGACGGGTCACGGTCAGGACGGTAAGCGGAGCCTTAGCCTTGACTCCCTTGAAATCGATGGTGAAAGGCTGTGCCGTTTTCCCGGTATTGGCGACTTTCACGATAATGTCATTGCCTTCCGAAACGGCCGATGCGAAAAGTCCGTTCTGGCCTTCCAGACCGGCCACAGGCTTCTTGTCCATTGTCAGCGGAAGCACGCGGTCTCCACGGTTAAGGCTATACATCTGCTGGACATAATAGCTTGCCGTCTTCATGCTGCGGCTGTTGTCGAACCATATCATGTCGGGACGCCATTGCCATCCCTCTACATGTGCGAACAGAGGTGCGTATGTGGCCATCTCCACCACGTCGGCATTGCGCTCAAGGCCTGTCATGAACGCGCCTTCCAGCAGGGCAGGATAGAAGTGGTTGTACTTCTTTCCCTTGATATGACAGGCATATTCTCCGGCAAACACCTTGGTGCCTTTGCGCGGATATTTGTCATAACGTGTGCCTTGCGACAGGAACCACTCGCCGGGACGATAGAAATGCTCGTCAACCAGATCTGCCTTAAGTCTGCGCATCTCCGGCCACAGATAATCGAACTTATCACCCTCGGAGTCGGGACCCGACGAACCGATTATCTTGATTTCCGGATGCTTCTCCTTCAACGCCTTCAGGAACGGCTCAAGACGGGCCACATATTCCGGTCCCCACTGCTCGTTGCCGATGGCCATAAACTTAAGATTGAAAGGTGCCGGATGTCCCATGTCAGCACGGAGCTTGCCCCATTCGGTATCCGTGCCGCCGTTGGCGAACTCTATCAGATCCAGAGCGTCGTCGATGTATGGT
Organism: Porphyromonadaceae bacterium UBA3318; assembly: GCA_002361235.1. GTDB lineage: Bacteria > Bacteroidota > Bacteroidia > Bacteroidales > Muribaculaceae > Lepagella. The sequence continues at coordinate 32,949 of DESI01000036.1, forward strand.
TGCAGCGAATCCATAGGAATGGTCTGATCCTGATGCCAGTTCTGATACTGACAGACGAGTCCTACGTTCAGCACGGGCAGAGGTTCGGCGCCGATATCCTCCGACAGCTGGAAATATTCGTAGAATCCCAGACCTCCTGACTGATAATAGTCTGATGCCAGGCGGTTGGGGAATGTGTACAGCCAACGGTTCAGATTGGTGGGTCTATTCTCGACGGGGCCGACGGTGTTTTTCCACTGATAGCGGTCAGGCACCTCTGTACCTTCGACAATACATCCGCCGGGGAAACGGAAAATGCCGGGCTTCAGGTCAGCCAACGCCTGCGCAAGATCCCGACGAAGGCCGCCCTCGCGTCCTTTCCACGTATTGGCCGGGAACATAGACACATGCTCCACATCTATCGGCTTGTCAGGATGCACCAGGAAAAGTCGCAGCACACCTTTGTCACAACCCTTGGTCGGTTTCAGTTCGGCCGAATACTTAGTCCAGTCCGGACTCGTCACCTCGAACGTATGGGAGGCGTACACCATACTGTTGTCCATCGACGCCGGATTGCACAGTTCCACACGAACCTTTCCCGCGCCTTCCGGAGCCCTCATGTATACCGAGAACTTATAGACAGAGTCCTTTTTGAATGTAACGCCGAAGAAACCCTGGTTTTCAAGGCCGGAATGCTTGTCGTTATGCCCCGAAGGCATAAGGCGCACGTAATGCGGATTGCGTTCGAACGGGCCGCCTTCTTCCTTGACCTCGACCGTTCCGAACGGCGTCCAACCGGTCAGAGCATACGGAAATTCGAAGGACCGGTTCTTCACCATCTCGGCATAGAGTCCTCCATCCGCCGCATAGTTGATGTCTTCGAAGAAGATGCCGTACATGGTAGGCTGTACCCTGGCACCGGGCTTGTCGGACTGCAGCAATACCGTATTGTCAGCAATCGCCGTGGCACTTGCCACAGCGATTGTCATTGCTGATAAAAATATTGATATTTTCATTTCATGTAGACTTTGACGTTTTTGATGGCTCCTGGTGCGCCCGGCTCCATACGCGGCAGATACTGTATAGCCGACGCATTGACAGGACGACCCAGGTCTATCACCACAATATGGGGATAACCGGCTCCGGGCTTGCTCTGCCAGTATGTAGATTCCTGAAGGTCGAATATCTTGTCTCCGGTGCGGTTCACGCCTTCGTTATTCTCGCTGGATACATAATCGACGGTCCAGCCTTCGCGCGGAACACGCTCGCCGTTATTGTCGCGCACATAAAGCTCGGCTATTGCAGCCTGGGTGCCTTCGTAACCGTCTGTCATTTCAAGAATCATATAGCGGCCACGTTTAGGCTGTGCGAAATCTACCTGCTTCCATCCGTTTCCGGCAGAGAACTGTCCTGAGAACGCCGGAGTCATATCGTCGAGCTTCGGCGCGGTTCCGTTTGCCTTGGCTTTTTTGAACGGCAGTTTGTCGTATATGGGAGTCTTAAGACCGGCGGCCGTCAATGCTCGCGGCCCTACCACATCAAATACCACAACTTCGTTTTCACCTTTCTTGAGCCACGGACCAGGTACATAGAGCGTCAGCTGGGGACCGATTTCCCAGAATCGGCCAAGAGCGTGACCGTTGATATATACAAGTCCCTTGCCGAAGTTCTCCATGTTCAGGAACGTATCTCCAGGTTTATTGAGCTTAAATGTCGCTTTGTAGACACCGCCCGGATAACGTCCTTCGTCATTCGCATTTACTGATGCGACAGGCCGGAACGTGCGGCTTTCATAGAAACTGAGCTCGTCTTCCAGATTGTATACCTGCCAGTTCTTAAGGTCACATGTGAATTCATGTCCCTCTCGGTCCTCAGTCACGGTAACCTTGTCTGTGATACCCTTGAAATCCTTGATGGTACGGCCGAAATTGATACGTCCCATAGCCTCGACAAGAATATCCAGCACCGCACCCTTCTTGCAGGCGGGAAGCATCAGTTCCTTCTCTCCAATGCGTCGGTCGAGTTTGCCGATATATTTGCCGTCCACATATACCTGCGCATAGTCATGTGCATCATTTACAGTCAGCAACGAGCCTTCTGCAAGTGCCGGAAGCTCTGTGCGATATAGTATTGAGCCAAAGCCCTGGTCGTATTCCTCCATTGTCTTGATGTCACGGTCTTTCTTTGCCTCAGGCAGATTTGCGAACAGGGGAGCAACCTGCGTGAAACTGAATTCCGGAATGGAGATGACAGGAATGGATTTGGGCATCTTTGCCTGTCCCTCGGGTGTATATTTTGCCATAGCCTTGCGCAGAGCCATGTATTTGGGCGTGGGGGCGCCCTGTTCGTTTACGGGTGCGTCGTAGTCGTAGGAAGTCACGTCGGGAGCGAAACCGGGAGAGTTCGCGCCGGCCCAGTGGCCGAAGCTTGTGCCTCCGTGAGTCATATAGAGACTGAACGAAATGTTTTTGCTCAGCATCTCGTCAATACCCTTGATCATATCGGCTGCCGGACGCGTCTCATGATTGGCTCCCCATTTGTCGAACCATCCGCTCCAGAA
>DESI01000036.1:35766-44224 GCA_002361235.1 Porphyromonadaceae bacterium UBA3318
TCAAACCATCCGCTCCAGAACTCGGAACACATCAGAGGCGAATCCGGATTCATTTCCTTAATCTTGGCGAATTGCTGATCGATGTCGGCACCGGTTCCGAAGTTCATGGTCCAGATAAGATCGTCAAGTCCGTTGTCAAGGAAATTGCTTGACCAATCGCACTGGAACAACGTAACCTCTTTACCGAAATTCTTGAGTAGCATATCGCGGATGTTGGCCACATACGGCTTGTTCTTGCCATACGAGCCATATTCATTCTCCACCTGCACCATTATAATCGGGCCGCCGTTGGCTATGGTCAGGTCTCCGACCTGATCGGCCACGGCTTTCTGGAACTTGTCGACACGCTCCAGGAAATATGGATCGCTGTCGCGAAGCTTGATATCCTTTTTCTTCAGCAGCCACCAGGGCAGACCGCCCATTTCCCACTCTGCGCATACATACGGACCGGGACGGAGTATCACCTTCATGTCGTTGGCCTGACACAGCTTTATGAACTCGCGCAGATCGTTCTGTCCTGTGAAATCAAACTGATCCGGCTTTGGTTCATGTGCGTTCCAGAATACATAGAGGCATACGGTGTTCATGCCCAATGCCTTCACCATCTTGATACGGTGGTCCCAATATTCACGGGGGATTCGGGGATAATGCAGCTCTGCTGCCTTTACCACATAAGGATTACCGTTCAGCAGGAACGTTCCCTTGCCTGCCTCGAATTTGCCCTTGACAGGCGTGGTATCGGCAGCGGCAGACATCGTGACAAGACCGGCCAGGCCGGCGACGCACAATGATGTCAGCGCCATCTTTTTCAATAAATTCATCATATCGATTTGTAGTTAGATATTAGTTTTCGTTTATTTTGCCTTTATTTTGCCTTTATTTTGCAAAAATACAAAAAACATTCTGTTTGCCAAGGCAAAACCGACCCCTTGAATATTCTGATGCAATATACCTCAAAATTGACCGATTTGTCCCATCATTGCACAAACAGGACAATCCAATTGCCACTATAACCAATTGCCACTATAATGTGAACAATATTCCTAATTCATCATAAGAATAAAGTTCAAAATGTATATGTAATTATTGGAGCAACCATTTTGCAAGAGGAATTACATCTATTTTTAGATTAGAAGTCGTAATAGTTCTTTCTTCCGAATAAGTTACAATCTCGGCTTTGCTCAGTCCATATAATCTATCGAACTCGATTAATGCCTTTACCTCGCGCTCCTCGGTCATAGAATCTTCCAGACTGTAACACGCCTGTATCCCTCTCTTTTCATTAGGCAGATAGAAATCAATTTCAACCTCTTTGTTGTAGAAATATACTTTCTTTTCATCCTCTCTGAAAGAATTTCGATAAAGGGTTACGGCACATATATTCTCAAGCAAAGCAGTATCGCTGTCAGTCAAAAAAATATGTAACAAACCGTTATCTACGAAGTAATGTTTCTTCACAGTTTCCTTTTCAACGAATTTTGAAGCATAATTATCCAATGTAAATAGTAAACAAGCTTCCTTGCACATATCGACATACCCCAATATCGAAGCGGTATTGGTACTGATGCCAACGGCTTTTACCATATTGGCCAAGCGATTGTAGGATGTGGGATTCTTGATGTTTTCTGCCAGTCGCTTCACCATAAGGCGCATCGCGGCTTCATTGCGGATAGAATTACGTTGAAGGATGTCTCCGAGAATAATTTTCTCGTAAAGTTCATTTAGCCATTGCCGTTTGTTTATATAGTTCAGGATCTCGGGAAAACCTCCCCATTGGAAATATTGTCCCAATAGCCGGGATACATCTCCTTTAGTTTTGCCATAGTTCCAGTTTTTATCTATATGGATGCCATTAGCATTCAGAAACTCAGGGAACGAATAGGGGAAGATTCGCTGTTCAATATAACGAGCGCCCAAAGTACTGGCAATCTCCTTACTTAGCATCTTGGCATTGCTACCGGTTACATAAACATGATATTTTTGATTAGCCAATCGCCTTGCAAAATGTTCCCAGCCTTCGACATTCTGTATCTCATCAAGAAAAATTACAGGTTTAATATCATAAAGTGATGAGTATGCCTGAAGAATGAGGTCTAATTCATCGGCTTTCATACCTATGAGTCGTTCATCATCGAAATTTATGAATAGCATTTCCTTTATATCATGGCCTTCTTCAATCAATTGCATAGCGCGAAGATAGAGTAGAAAAGATTTTCCACTCTGACGCACGCCCACCATTACATATCTGGCTTGCGGCTCAAATAGGAATTCCCGACGGGATATTTGCAACTCCGGTAACAATTCCTGGCCTTCTATGATAATATTTTTAATTACTTCTATATTCATTTCCCAATATTTTTCTGCAAATATAGCAATTTATTTATTACTAATAAACAAATTTGCCAAATTTTATTTATTGCCAATAAACAAATATCCCCATTTTTATTTATCGTCAATAATCAAATCAATGCATTTATACTTAAGAATGATATATTCCGATGAATAGTTAGCTACTTGATGTCGACACTAAAACTCTTTACATGATTATATCTGGGCCTTGAAGGACCTCTGAATAACTTATAGTTTTTCTTTCATATTTCGCAAAATATCTATAAATTTGCATCAATTATGATACGAAACTTTATATTATTAGTTCTCACTATAATTTTTTGCGTAGACGTTTATCCTGCGCGAAACAAATCTTTTTTTAAAGTAGGAACTTCAGTCTCTATTCCTGATACAATCCTAATCAGAACAGATCGAGGCAACATAATAACATCTCGTTTTTATGTTGTAAATGGCAAGGACTTGATACGCATTAGTGTAAATTCAGATACGGAAAAATGCGACACGGCATTTTTTGAAGGTTTGGACGAAGAAGACATAATACGCTACAACAAAGAGGTTTATCTAATTAAACTTCGGAGTAAGCCAATTGAGCAAATTAACGATAAAGAAGCTTTCGATTATTTTCAAATTGGAGACTCAATTGAATATTTCTTAAGTAAGTTAGGAAGTAAAAAGGTACATATTTCATATACTGGTTATCCGTTATCTTTTCCTGACGAATTTTCTGGCAAACCGCAAGTGATAGAATATAAATTTTGGGATGATGGATTATTGCATGGCATAGAACGAATTACAAAAAATAATACACTTCCAACAAACGATGTATGGACTGCATTTCAGTTAATGCAAATTAAAGAGTCACTTAACGATTTAGAAAAAGCAGTTAAGTTGCTACAGTCAAAAAAGAGAACCCAATCTAAGCCAAAATCAACAACTCATAGACGTAAATAAGCGTATTTTCACGCTCCTCATACAATCCATTACTTTGTGGGAAACAACCACAAGTTCAGGACTTGTCTTTTTTCGAACTCGATTTTTACATCGTCGAAACGTTTCTAGGCTTTATGGCCCGCGCACTGTTCACTGTCAACTCGGCCACGGTTTTCCGTTAATACGTTGACATCGCGCCGTCCGTCGTTGACGATATTCTTGCCGCCAATGTAATCACATATTTATGAGACCATAAAAGGTGCTAATGTAGTTTACCGATAATGTTCTCATTATCGTATTCATCAATTACTTTATACAGTTCTCTTGTACTAATTATTTTAGGTACAATTCTGCATCCAGTGTTTTCTATTATAAAGTCATAATTGATTGTATAATCTTTTACTTGTCGATTGTTAACCAGGCTAACATCAGGAGAATCTTTAATACTCTGTATAATAAATGTTTCCAATGTGAGTAAAAACCATTTTAGATTATTTACACAAGTAGGTGTGTTACAAATTTTTCCGAATCTCACATATTTGCGGCCACGAACTGATACCCATGGCGATGGTTTTCTTTCATTCAGATGTTGACAGAAACGTATGTCAAAACCTTTTCGTGTCTCGCCAACATATATGTATCGTTCTCGTTCTTCGCCATGACTTAAATATCTTGTGGAAATTATGTACAAACCCTCTTCTGCACAATAATTACAGGAGTTAGCCCTATTTTCAAGCGCTATGGGATTGCTCCATTTTATATATACCGTTTGGAATCTATTCAACACCATATTACAAAAGTACTAAAAAACAACCGGTCAGACAAATCTGATTGAAGAGTTACATAAATTTGTACTCCTTAGGTCTATTTCTAAAATATATTTCTTCCTATTTGATGCCGAACAGGGAGAGGATGCGGCGGCCGAGGGTGGTTTTCTTGAATGAGATGAATTTGCCGGCAAGACTCTTGTCCGGGTCCTTGCCAAGTCGTATCCGGCCTTTGTCAAGTTGCTCTACTCGGGCTATCAGGGCTTGGGTAGAGGCTGAGACCTCAGGCACATAGTCCGGCAGATTCACGTCGAGTTCATCGAGGTCATATTCCCTTTCGTCCCAGCGTTTGGCCTCCTTTTCGGTGATGTATTCCTTGCCAAGCACATATATCTCGGCATCCGTGCTGACATAAAAAGGTTCGTCTGGCTGATTGAACCGGAACATGTTGCGGCCGCGCCCCACTGATTCCAGACTGTATGAATAACTTGTCAAATTGGAAGCAAACGCATTATCACTTATGACGTTGTCGTAATTATATCCGATCCTGAACTTGTCGAACTCGAAGTTGCTTCGGAAGAATCCGTAAAAAGCCGGGGCCCATCGACGTGACAATGTGTCTTCCCTGACATCGACGTCTATACGCAGTCTGTCGTTGTCTTTCTGCCAGATTTCGGCAGGCCTGAATTTGCCATGTATTGTATCGGTACCGACATCTGAATTCTGTAATCGCTCCGGTAGCGGGATATTCGTCACCAATCCCATCCAGTCGGACCACGAGAAGTGAAAACGGCATTCGTCGCTGATACTGTCAAGTCCATTATGATTTGAGAATCTATAATAAGATTTCGAGGTAAGCATACGCGGCTTGGTCCAACCATGAAACTTAGATTTACGTCCGACAGGCAACATATAGTCCACCAGTTTCTCACGGAACATGAAGACGGTATCCGAATATGTGGTCATGGTGGAATACTCCCGCAGGTAGGCAAGAATATGAAGCACCGAGTTCTTGCGGGATTCGACGAGAACTTCCGGCAAGTCCATAACTTTAACGGAAGGACGGTCCTTGGATCCCGACTGAGCCATGCCTTCAGATGAAATTACGGCAATGGCGAACGGCAGCAATATGAATGTCGAGTGGATTCTCACGCCACAAAATTACACAACAGACTTGGGATGACCCAATAATTCTGATTAAAAGATGTGGAATGTTATTTACAAACGTTAAAAGAATTTTTGGCGGAAAGGATAATATTTGCTAAATTTGCATTTATTGTATAAAGTACACTTATACTTAAGCTTAATATTAACCTTAAAAAATTCAATATGACAAAGAAATTGCTGATGCCCCTGGTTGCGGCCATGTTGGGAGTAACATCGGTCCAGGCTGCGAACGTAACGCTTCAGATGGATCATGTAAATCCGGATGCCAAGATCATGCCGGAAATCTACGGACAGTTTGCCGAGCATCTCGGCGCTTGCATCTATGGCGGCCTCTGGGTAGGTCCCGATTCTCCCATACCTAATACCAACGGTTATCGTAACGACGTGCTTCAGGCTCTTAAAGAACTGAAAGTACCCGTGATGCGCTGGCCCGGCGGATGTTTCGCCGACGAATACCACTGGCGCGACGGCATCGGTCCGCAGAAGGACCGTCCCACGCAGGTCAACAATAACTGGGGTGGCACCGTAGAGGACAACTCGTTCGGAACACACGAATTCTTCAATCTCTGCGAACTGTTGGGCTGTGAGCCTTATCTGAGCGGCAATGTCGGCTCCGGCACGGTACAGGAATTGGCACAGTGGGTGGAATACATCACTGCCGACAACGGCCCGATGGCAAAGTTGCGCGAACAGAACGGCCGCAAGGAGCCTTGGAAGCTCAAATATCTTGGTGTCGGAAACGAATGCTGGGGTTGCGGAGGCAATTTCCGCCCCGAATATTATGCCGACGTATATCGCAGATACCAGACTTATTGCCGTAATTTCGGCGACAATAAGCTGTATAAAATAGCATCCGGAGCCAGCGATTACGATTATAACTGGACAGATGTGATGATGAAGAACGCCGGCCGTTACATGGACGGTATATCCCTCCACTATTATACTGTGACCGGATGGGACGGTTCGAAAGGCTCGGCCATAAAGTTCACCCCGGCCGACTATTACTGGACGATGGGCAAGTGCCTCGAGATAGAGGATGTGATAGCTCAGCACGAACAGATAATGGACAAATACGACGACAAGAAGCGTGTTAACCTGCTCGTAGACGAGTGGGGCACATGGTGGGACGTTGAACCCGGCACGAATCCCGGACACCTGTTCCAGCAGAACTCAATGCGCGACGCCATGGTGGCTGCCCTGTCGCTCAACGTGTTCCAGCGTCACACTGAACGCGTCAAGATGGCCAACATTGCCCAGGTGGCCAACGTGCTTCAGTCAATGGTACTGACCAAAGGGGACCAGATGGTCAAGACTCCTACTTATTATGTTTTCAAGATGTACATACCCCATCAGGATGCAACGCCCATCCCTCTGGACGTAACAACCGACAAGATCCGTTGCGGTGACAAATGGGACGTCGACCGTCTGCAGGCTACAGCATCCAGGAAGGATGGCAAGGTTACTGTTTCCCTGACCAACATTGACCTGGAGAATCCCCAGGAAGTGGAGATCAATACAGGACTTGCCAAAATCAAGAGCATCAACGGCGAAATCCTGACCTGCAAGAGCATCAACGATTACAATGACTTCGGTCAGCCCGAGAAGGTGACTCTTAAACCTTTCAAGGACGCGAAAGCAGGCAAGAACGGTGTGGTGAAAGTGAAGCTGCCGGCAAAATCCATCGTTACCATCACAATGGAATAAGCCGGAATCAAAATGAAACACACTGTACTTGCGGCTGCCGCATTCGCCGCGCTTACAACGAATGCCATGACCACTTCACCCATGATAAGCGACGGAATGGTTCTGCCACAGAACACATCCGCTCATGTCTGGGGCACTGCCGATCCCGGTGAAAAAATCACAGTGACACCATCGTGGAGCAATCAGGCATATACTGTCAAGGCAGATAAGGAGGGCAGATGGCTTACGTCTATTGAAACGCCCGCAGCATCATACACTCGGCACGACCTGATTGTTTCAGGCAAAAACAGTTCTGATACAATCAAAAACGTACTGATAGGAGAGGTGTGGCTGGCATCGGGTCAATCAAACATGGAGATGCCGCTGAAAGGCTTCCCCGGCTGTAATGTAAAGAACGGATTCAAGGAAATCGCGAAATCGCGTCAATACGCCGACAAGGTAAGATTCTACACCGTTCCTACAGACCAGAGTTATGAGCCGGTTGAGAATGTTAACGCATTCTGGACGGTTCCCGGACCGGACGCCGCGCCCGAATACTCGGCAACTGCCTGGTATTTCGCCACTCGTCTAAACGATGTGCTTGACATACCGATCGGCATCGTTTCGGCTGCATACGGCGGCTCGAAAGTCGAAAGCTGGCTACCGCGTGAAATTCTTGAGAGATATCCCGATGTCTCGCTTCATCCTAAGGATATAGAGAACATGACATCTTACTATCGTCCGATGCTTATGTACAATGCCATGTTCAAGCCCATCAGCAAATACACATACAACGGCATAATATGGTATCAGGGATGTTCCAATGTCGGAAGCTATGACACATACGCCGACCGTCTGGTCACTATGGTGAACCGATGGCGAGAGGAATTAGGACGTGGCGCCATACCGTTCTACGCCGTCGAAATAGCTCCATTCGATTATGACAATCCAGCTGAGGACGAGAAATCCCCGATGCTGCGTGAAGCACAATGGGAGGCCGTATCAAAATTGAACAACGCCGACATGATATGCACCAATGACATCGTGGAAGAATACGAGCGGTTCAATATCCACCCGGGAAACAAGGAAGCTGTGGGACAGCGCCTCGGCGATCTCGCTCTCAACAAGACTTACGGCAAGAAACAGTTTATGGCCGGAAGCCCGAAGTATAAGAGCCATCGCGTGGAGGGGGACAAGATCATGGTAGCCATAGACTCACCGAGTCATGGCATCTGCCGGAACTATGACATCAAGGGCTTTGAGATTGCCGGAGAGGACGGTAAATATTATCCAGCTACAGATGTAATCTTCCTATGGCAGACCAATGAATTTCAGCTGAGCAACCCTGACGTGCCCCATCCGGTTTCAGCGCGTTACGGCTACGGAGACTTCATGCCCGGCAACGTGTACGGAGGCAATTATCTTCCGCTGATACCTTTCACTACCAAAAGATAATGTTTCCGGACCACCTCCGGCAAACTAAAAATCCGTATTAAAAATAGACAGGCGGGGAAATCCGACCTGTCTATTTTTATATTTTTTATTTTAGTACATGACAAAAA
>DESI01000054.1 GCA_002361235.1 Porphyromonadaceae bacterium UBA3318
AGTTGTCGATGGGGAACTGGTCGGTGTCCCAGCCGTTCTGATAGTCGCCGCGGTTGGCATCGATGCTGCCGAGCATACCGTTGTCCACGGCTACTGCCAGCTCATGCTCGAAGGTGTGGCCGGCCAGAGTGGCATGGTTCACCTCGATATTCACCTTGAAGTCCTTGTCCAGATTGTGGGCCTTAAGGAAGCCGATTACGGTCTCGGTATCCACGTCATACTGATGCTTGCTGGGCTCCATGGGCTTCGGCTCGATCAGGAATGTGCCGGTGAATCCATTGGCGCGTGCATAGTCGCGTGCCATGGTCAGCATGGTGGCTAAGTGCTCTTTCTCACGCTTCTGGTCGGTGTTCAGAAGGCTCATGTAGCCCTCGCGGCCGCCCCAGAACACATAATTCGTACCGCCAAGAGCGATGGTGGCGTCGATGGCGTTCTTGATCTGCACACATGCGCGTGCCACAACGTCGAAGTCGGGGTTGGTGGCGGCGCCGTTCATATAGCGCGCGTGACCGAACACGTTGGCCGTACCCCACAGGTTCTTGATGCCCGTAGCGGCCATCTTCTCCTTCAGGTATGCGGTGATTTCGTGCATACGGTTCTCATAGTCCTCGATGTCGTCGCCCAGGTCGCCGATCAGGTCGATGTCGTGGAAGCAGAAATACTCGATGCCGAGCTTCTGCATGATCTCGAAGCCTGCGTCAGCCTTCTGCTTGGCGATGGTCATGGCGTCCTCGCCCTCGTTCCAGGGGAACTTCTTCGTTCCGCCGCCGAACTGGTCGCCGCCCTCGGCGCACAGTGTGTGCCACCATGCCATGGCGAATTTCAGCCATTCCTTCATGGGCTTGCCCAGAACTACGCGCTCGGCGTCATAGTAACGATACGACATCGGATCGTACGATTCCGTGCCTTTGAACTGAATCTTCCCGATGTGGGGGAAATATTCCTTTGTTGCCATTTCTTTGTGTGATTTATAGGTTATAATGATTTTACGAGTATGTTTTTCCAGCGGGCGAATGCGTCTACGTATGGCTGACGGTCGGCCGAGGGATGGATTACGTCAATCTGCTTGAGGGTGGCGAACGCCTGGTCGCGGTTGTCGTAGATACCGGCTCCGATTCCCGCGCCTCGGGCAGCTCCGGCCGAGCCGTCGGTGTCGAACAGCACGATGTCGGCACCCGAAACGGATGCAAGCGTGTCGCGGAACACGGGGCTGAGGAACATATTGGCGTGGCCGGCGTGTATCTTGTTGATCTGCATTCCGATGCCCTCCATCACCTCCATGCCGTACATCAGGGCGAACACGATGCCCTCCTGGGCGGCGCGCAGCAGGTCGTTGCGGTCGTTGATGTTGAAGCGGATGCCATGGAACGAAGCGCCCGGATCCTGATTCTTCAGCACGCGCTCGGCGCCGTTGCCGAAGGGGAGGATAGAGACGCCGCGGGAGCCTACGGGTGACTTGGCCGCCAGTTCGTTCATCATGTCGTACGAGCAGTCCGGTGCGGCCACGTTGCGTTTCATCCACGAATTGAGGATGCCGGTGCCGCTGATGCAGGTCATGACGCCGATGCGCGGATCCTCGGCGGTGTGGTTCACGTGCGCGAAGTTGTTGACGCGGCTCTGCGGGTCATAGTCCACGCGGTTGTTGATTCCGAACACCACGCCCGACGTACCGGCTGTTGCGGCTACCTCGCCCGGTTCGAACACATTAAGCGACAGGGCGTTGTTGGGCTGGTCGCCGGCGCGGTAGGTGATGGGCGTGCCGGGAGCGAGACCAAGTTCGGCGGCAGCCTCGGCGGTGAGTCCGCCCTGGTTGCTGAAAGTGGGCACCACCTCGGGCAGAATGTCGGCCGGGTAGCCGAAATAGTCCATCAGAATCCTGGCGGGACCGTTCTCGCGGAAGTCCCAAAGCATATACTCGGACAGGCCCTCGGGGTTGGTGAGGCAGTTGCCGGTCATGCGCCAGGCCACATAGTCGCCGGGCAGCATTATCTTCCAGATGCGGTCGAATTTCTCAGGCTCGTTCTCTTTGACCCACGCCAGTTTGGTGGCGGTGAAGTTGCCGGGACGGTTCAGGATATGCGGCATGATGTTCTCGTCGCCGAGGTCGGCCGAAGCCTTCTCGCCGTATGGGACGCCACGGCTGTCGCACCAGATGATGGAATCGCGTATCACCTTGCCGGCCTTGTCCACCATGACCAGACCGTGCATCTGGTACGAGATGCCGATGGCCTTGATGTCCTTGGGGTCGATTCTGGCCATGGCCATAACCGACTTGGTGGCTTCGACCACGCGGGTCCACCAGTCTTCGGGAGCCTGCTCGGCCCATCCTGGCTGAAGGCTCTTGATGGGAGCCTCCTGATGCGGGTAAAAGTCTGTGGCCAGCACTTTGCCGGTGGCCGCATCCATCAGACACGCCTTGACCGACGATGTCCCGAGATCATATCCTAACAGTATCATGCTATTTGTCCTGATTCGTGTGTATGTTTTTAATTTCAGTATTAATTACGCTCGCGGGTGTGGAAATACACAAGCGCGGCGGAATTTTTTTGGGGACTGAAGCCAAAAGCCGGAACCAACCCGCCGGAAAGAGTAGCCGGAAAGTCCGCAAGGGCCTTCCGGCCGGAATGTCAATAGGGATACTTGCCGGCGGCGGCGCCCTGCTTGAGAGCAGCGAGATTATCGGGGTCGATTACGGTGCCCGTCTGGCGGTTGAACATCTCGTTGGGAGTGTCCCACAGGAATGGTACGGCACCGTGGGTCTTTGCAGATTTTACTATATAGGAGTGGTAATAGCAGCGCGATGCGCGGTGCTTGGGCTCGTCGATTGTGGCCACGAACGAGCGGCGGCGACCGCAGCCGAACTCTCCGATAATCACGGGTATGCCCTTGTCGACGAAATTGGCCTTAAGTTTCTGCATCTGGGTGTCGATATGGTTTTCCTCGCCCCAGGTGCAGTCGCGGTCGGTGCCGGTGTGGAAATCCTTGCCCCAGAAGTATCTCACCTTGGAGTTCGCGCCCCATTCGCCGTCATTCTGCAGTATGGTGAAGTCCGAGGGGTCGTAGCAGTGCACCTCGAGCATCATGCGGTCGTCCACATTGTCCTTGGGGAGATTGCCGACGCAGTATTTTACGGCGCGGTCTATATCGGTGCCGGGAGCCTGTACCACCAATACGCGGTTGGCATTGTTGGAGCCGGATGCGCGCACCACGTCGATAAATGTCTGCATGTAAGCCCTGAGGGCGTCGGCCGATGCCCGGGTGTCCTGGCCGGCCTCGTTGGCGCCGCAGAACACCAGGTGCTTGTCATAATCCTTGAAACGGTCGGCTATCTGTGTCCATAGCTCGCGCTGGATGCGGTCGACGTCGGCGGAGTAGGAATCGATGTGCTGTTCCATCCATCCCTCGTCCCAATGTATGTTCATGAATACATAGAGGCCGTTGGCGATGCAGAGCTGCACCACTTCATCCACGCGCTTCATCCAGTTCTCGTCGATCTTCAGCGTATTCTTGTCGGAATGGTTATACCATGCCACCGGGAGGCGCACGGCATCGAAACCTGATTCGCGGATGCTATTTACATAAGCCTCGTTGATCTTAGCGGCACCCCATGCCGTCTCGCCGCCGATTGCTTCAAGAGTGTTGCCGATGTTTATGGCCATAGAGATGTTGGCGGCGGTCCGCAAGGCCGTCTCGTCGCACCGGCCTGTGGATGTGGTTGCGGCCTGCCTTACGGCTACGGTCACGCTTTTGGTGTTGTCGGAATCAAGGGCGATTGTAACCGAGCCTTCACGAGCCTCGTTGCGGTAGTTGGCCCCAATCTTGACATATACCTTCGATTCGGAGAGAGACCGCACCGGGGCGGGTACTATTTCCATCCATCCGTCGGACACGGAGGCAGTATACTCGCCGGTGGCCATCACTGGAATCCCGATTGTCTCGCCCTCGGCCTTGACTTCGGGCGCGGTGAATCCATCGGCAAGCAGTACGCCGTCGGCATTGCGCTGAGTCACGCTGACTGTCGCTTCGCCGGAGCCGCAGGTAATCTTCAGATTGGCTGTGCGGTCGTCGTATCCGTCATTGTCTGTGACGCTGACATTGACGGCATAGACGGATCTGGACGCGCCGTTCAACGCGATGTCGCCTACGGTGAGCCACAAGGCGTCGGAAACGACGCTCGGTTTGGAAGGAGCGGTGACATAGAATGTCTGAGACGCTGCGGTCTTGAGAAATGTCAGTTCGGTTACACCAACATTGAAGCCGGATGTAACCGGATTGTCGGGAGTGTTGTCGTCATTGCTCTTGCAGGAGCCGGGCAGAAGCATAGTGCAGAGGAGTAAGGTCAGGTAGAGAAGTTTTTTCATGTGTCGGTATAAAGGAGGACAGGCTTCCGCCGGTCCTGCGGAAAAAAAGATAAAAGTCGAGGCAGGAAGTCATCGCTCCGTAACTAACCCACGGGCGCGAAGGAAACCGGACCCCGGCTGACAGGTAGCCGGTAAGCCCCAAACCTTCCGGCTTGACTTGGATTAATAAGGATACTTTCCGTTAGTGGCTCCGGTCATGATGCCGTTCACGATGTGAGTGGCCACCACGTTGCCGTTGCTGCGGTTGAACAGGCCGAACATGCCTACGCGTGACTCGCCGTTGTCCCAGTATATAGGCACGATGCCGTTGTCTTTGGCGGCTTTGGTGATGTACTCGACGTAGTACTGCTCGGAATCCATGATAGTCCGGTCTGTGCCGGAGTGGCGCGTAGTGCCATACTCTCCCAGGATGACGGGAATGCCCTGGTCGGCGAATTTGGCCTTGAGGCGTCCGAACACGTCGTCGACGTGGTCTTCCTGATCAGTGTTGTTATTGACGTATCCCTTGCGGTAACCCCAGTACTGGTCCTGGTCGGCCGCATGGGTATAGTTGAAGGGATCGTAGAAGTGCACCTCCATCATGAGGTGGTTCTGAGCGGGATCGGATGGCATGGCCGTTTTGTTGAGGGCGTACCAGGGGTTGCAGCAGTAGGACTGCACCACCAGATTGCGCTGAGCGTTGTTGCCGCCGGTGGCGCGGACGGCATCGACGAATGTCTGGTTGAACAGGTCCACGGCCTCGCACTCGTCGGCGTTGGGCTCGCCCCACCATTCGTTGCCGTTGCGGGTGTTGCGTATCTCGTTATTGCCCGCGAATATCAGACGCTGGCCGTAATCCTTGAACTTGTAGGCTATCTGGGTCCAGATCGCAGCCTCCTTCCTGGCCACTGCGGGACCGTCGGTCATATTGGCGTGCAATTCCAGCCAGCCTCCGTCCCAGTGACAGTTGATGATGACATATAGGCCACGGCTGTAGCAATAGTCCACAACCTCCTTGACGCGGTTCAGCCAGTCCTCCTTGATGGTCCAGGGTTCCGCGTCGGCCACGAGCTTCTGTGCCGCGCCCCACGACAGCGGAATACGCACGGCGTTGAATCCGGCCTTCGCCACGCCGTCTATCAGAGCCTGATTCACCATCGGGTTGCCCCATCCGGTCTCGCCCGCCGGCACCTCCATGGTGTTGCCGATGTTCCATCCGGCATATATATGGCCGGCAGCCTCGGTGGCCGTCTCGCCGATCTCGTCGCCCTTGGGATAATCGGGCCAGTCGGAGTTGGCTGCACCACCTCCCGCCTGGGTCAGCGTGACGGTCAGCGTGGCGTTCTTGTCGGCGTTCAGGGTCAGCACGACGTCGAGCTTGGAGCCGGTCACCTTGATCTCGCGGCTGTTCATGCCGACATAGCTGAAACGCAATGTCTGGCCCATTTCGGCATTGATGGTATAGTTGCCGTCAATGTCGGTCGAGGCACCTGTGGTGGTACCAACTACAAACACGGATGCGCCGATCAGCGGTTCGCCGTCCTGTGCCGACGTAACCGTACCGGTCACCTTGATAGGCGCTGCACTCATAATGCCCGCGCCAACCAACAGTGCGACGCCTGCCAGCAATTGCCGGCCAAGTGTCTGTATCCAAGATTTTCTCTTGTTTGATTTTTCCATTGGTATACTTGTTGTAGTTTTTCAGTATTATTGATGTATGGCTTTTTAGTTTTTACAGTGTGTCACTAAAGGTCGGTTTTGTGTGTCATGGTAATAATCAAACGGCCGGGAATTGTGCGAAGGTCAGACGCACGGACCGGCTTCGGCGTTATTTCCGTTGCAAAATTAGTATTTGTTCACATTTGTTCAGGGGGTTTGATGATTATAAGGCGTGACTGAAATGTTCCATCTTAACATTTACTGTAAATAAGGGGGGTATGGAATGTTAACACTACGTTATAACATGTTATAAAACATATTCAATAAGTCGGCTGAAATAGCAGGAATAAGATAGGTTTTGTTAATTTTGCAATGAAATATACACAGAATCTGTCAGGGGGTCGTTAACCCTGACACTTCTGCAGGGAAAGCACAGAATCGCATGAAAAGGATTACATATATCTTGACATTGATACTGACGTGTGTCGCAGCTGTGTCATTGCGGGCCGGGGATTTCAGGTTCCGGACCATACAGGAGAGCGGAGGACTTGCCAGCAACCACGTCCTGTCGATGCTGCGTGACAGCAACGGTTTCATGTGGTTCGGCACGGCCTCGGGACTGAACCGGTTTGACGGCGTGGTCATGAAGGTGTTTATGAACGATCCCGATGACCCTGCTTCTCTCCATGACAATTACGTGCAGGACATCCAGGAGGACCCGCAGGGCAACCTGTGGATATGCGCCGGCGATGTCTATGCCATATTTGACCCGCGCACCGAGACATTCCGCAGGCTCGGACCGGACCATTACAAGAGACTCGGCATGAAGCAGGAGGCCCAGATAGTGTATATCGACAAAAACGACATGTGGCTGTGGGCCCGTGGCGACGGACTGTACGCGCGTACAGGCGGCGTCACACGTAAGGTGGAGGCATACGATCCGCAGGCGGAGGTGACGGATATAGTGTCGAATCCGCGCACCGGCCGCATGTATGTGGCTCGCAGCGACGGCAGTATCGGCGAATATGACAAGGCTGGCCGCAAACCGGTCAAGAAACTGCATGTAGATGTCGGGGATGTGGACAGGGCAATCTTTTCCCTGTTTGTCGACCGCATGGAACGTCTGTGGGTTTACAGCGAATATGGCGCGTGGGTCTACGACACAGGTTCCGGACATTGGCTCGGCGACGAGGCGCGTCCGCGTCTCGCCGGCAATTCCGTAACCGCTATCGATCAGGATGCCGTCGGCAATATATGGATCGGATACGACAACGAGGGCCTGGAGGTGCGCGGCGCCGACGGCTCCGTCACTATCCTGAAAAACCGACCGGGCGATATAACGTCGCTGGGCAACAACTCGGTGGAGTCGATATACCGGGACTCTGACGGCGGATTATGGATAGCCACAATGAAAAACGGTGTATCGGTATATTACCCGAACGAATACAAGTTCAGCCATTATGATGTGGGCGACATCAATTGCATGGCGTCGGCCGGCAAGGGAACGGTGTATGCCGGCACTGATCACGGGGAGCTGATAGCCATAGATACCGACAGCCACAGCTGGCACAACATCCCGGTGCCTGCCGAATACGGCGACCGGGCCATAACCGACCTCGGAATCACACCCGACGGAGCGGTATGGATCGGCACATATAAGGGGGGGATGTATAGCTACAGGAACGGCCGGTTCACCAGATATGCCGAACAGAATGGACTCAATTCACCCAATATATGGGCTGTGATTCCCATGGCCGACGGCACTGTGTGGATAGGCACCTTAGGGTCGGGCATCCAGAAATTCGATCCCGCTTCGGGCAAATTCACCGACTATAATGCCAGCAACTCCGGACTGAAGTCCAACTATATAAATACCATGACCTTGGGCCGCGACGGACGAATCTACATAGGCACCACCGAGGGCGTATCGGTACTTGAGCCATCCACTGGCAGCATCGCCGCGGTGGAGGGGTATTCAAAGCAGGTGAAACGCCCCGGCGCCCGCAACGTGAACCAGCTGATGTACGATTCGCGGGGCCTGCTGTGGGTCGCCACGCGCGAAGGACTGTATGTCTACGATCCGGTCAAGGACAGGGTGGTGAATGTGTCGCTCGACGGCAAGTCGTCGTCCATGTTTATCAGCGGTGTGGCAGAAGGAGAGGAAAAAACCGTATGGGTGACTTCCGGAAGCAACATATATAATGTATCGGTCGAAAGCGATGTAAGGAGCGATGACTACAGGTTTGTCAGCTACGGATTCGGCGTGGAGGACGGCCTGAGCGGTCACAGTTTCAACCAGCGGTCGTTGTGTGTCACATCCGGCGGACTTGTACTGGCGGGCGATCTGAGCGGCATCCTTGTGATTGATCCGCAGAAGCTGCGTTTCGGCTCGAAAGTGCCCAGGCTCCGCTTCACTTCGCTGCAGATAGGCAACGACATGATCGAACCGGGACGTAAATATGGCGACAGGGTGGTGCTCCCCCAGAACCTGGCTTATGTAAAGGAACTGAATCTCGGAGCGAAACAGAATGAAATCACCATATCGTTCAGCACGGATTCGTACCAGCATACCAGCTTCGGACAGTATGAATACAGACTGGAAGGATACGACGACAACTGGCGCCGCTGTCCGCGTGGCGTCAACGAGGTGCATTACGTGCAGTTGCCTCCGGGACATTACACGCTGAAGGTCAGACTGCTGTATCCCGGCATTCCCGCCGACGAGATAACGGGCGAACTGGAAATCAACGTGGCCCGTCCCTGGTACGCCACATGGTGGATGATATGCGTCTATGTATTGCTCGGACTGGCCGTTGTAGGCGGAGTGATGTGGTGGACCAAGCGACGCGAACGCATCCGTTATCTGGTTGCCCGCCGCAAGGAAGCACGTCGCAAGGAGATAGAACTTAATGAAATGAAGTTCCGGTTCTTTACCAACGTCAGCCACGACCTGCGCACGCCGCTCACGCTGATATTGTCGCCCGTGGAATCGCTGCTGAACGAAAAGACCGAGGAGCGTGACGTGAGCCGTCTCAACACCATCAAGCGTAATGCCGACCGCCTGCTGTATCTGGTGAATCAGTTGCTCGATTTCCGCAAGAACGAGATGTCGGGACTGCATCTCAACCTGTCGCGCAGCAATCTGACGGACACCGTGCGCAAGGCTATGGACGATTTTCTGGACATGGCCGACAGACGCAACATCGATATGCGGTTTGAGTCGGAGCCGCCGGCCATTACGATGGTGTACGACGCCGACAAGATCACCAAGTGCGTCATGAACCTGCTGTCAAACGCCATGAAGTACACTCCCGATGACGGAAGCATACTGGTGCGTGTGGAACAGAAAGACGACCGTATGGAGATTGCTGTGTCGGATAGTGGCAGTGGCATAGATGACAAAGACAAGAAACATATTTTCGAGCGTTTTTACATGGCCGGCAACGACTCGGGTGCGGAGACCGGTACCGGAATCGGGTTGAGTCTGGTGTTTGAATATGTCAAACTTCACGGCGGCGAGGTTTCGGTAGAGGATAACAAACCTAACGGAGCCGTATTCAAGCTGACGATTCCCATGGATCTAAAGGTGGACGAAACTGCCGGAACAGATAATGAAAGCGAGGCTACAGTGAATGCTCCGGCAGGCGCCGGGGCAGACCCGGACGCAACGGTATCCGCAGCAGAGAGGTCGGACAGGCCCTCCGTGCTGTTTGTGGACGACAACAAGGACCTGACTACCTTCCTGAAGGATGAATTTTCGGGCACGTACGATGTCGATACCGCGTCGGATGGCATGGAGGCCCTGGAAATGACGAAACGTAAGGATTACGACCTGATAGTGACCGACATAATGATGCCGGTGATGGATGGCATAAAACTGACGCGCAAATTGAAATCGAAAAAGGCCACCCAGGACATTCCGGTGATAATGCTGACGGCCAAGCAGGACGTGTCGTCCGTCCTGGAGGGGCTGAGCCTCGGAGCCGACGACTATGTCACCAAGCCGTTCAACAACAGGGTGCTGGCATTGAAGATAAAGCGTATGGTGGGACTGAAGCGCGGAGGCGTGAAACGTACGTACATCGAACCGACTCCATCGGAGATAGAAATCACCTCGCTCGACGAGCAGCTGGTCAGCAAGGCCGTGAAGTATGTGGAGGACAATATGTCGCGCCCGGAGCTGACCGTGGAGGAACTGAGCCGCGAGCTGGGCATGAGCCGTGTGCATCTTTACAAGAAGTTAGTGGCGCTCACAGGCAAGTCGCCGGTGGAATTCATCCGTGTGCTGCGTCTGAAACGCGCCGCCCAGTATCTGCGCGAATCGCAGATGAACGTATCGGAAATCGCATTCCGGCTCGGCTTCAACAACCCCAAGTTTTTTTCCAAATACTTCAAGGAGGAATACGGCGTCACGCCCAAGGAATATCAGGATAAACTTGGTAAGTGAATATGTTGATTTAACATATTATCCCTTATTGGGAAACATCGTGCGATGTATATTAACATCGTGATAATAACCAGTCAACATATTCGGTTGATTCGGGATGAATATTAAGTTAATTTTGCAGTGTCGGAACCGGTGGTTTCCGGCACTGATTGTTTTGAACTGACAGAGAACCTTAAAAATACGTTTTAAAGGCAACAACACTGCTGACAGAGAACTTTAAAGAGACTAACACAAAACATACCCGATAGATGAGAATAAACAATATCAACTTGCTTGCAGGCGTGCTGGTGATGGGGTCGCTCCTCGCTCCCGTATCGTCATGGGCAAAGAAAGCCGGTTATGAACGGCTTAAGGACGGTGTCGTAGTGACGGCCCCCGACGCCAAAGTGCGCGTCCGCGTCATCAACGACAAGATAATGCGCGTATCGGCCACTCCCGAACAGGAGTTCAAGGCAGACTCCTCGCTTGTGGTGCTTCCCAAATTCCAGGGTAACGCCAACAACCCTCAGTTCACCGTGACCGAGAAGAAGGGCACAGTGGAAGTATCCACCAGCCAAATCAAGGCCGTAATCAACGAGAAGAACGGTCAGGTGAAGTTCTACGACCACAAAGGTAAGGAACTGCTGGCGGAGAATCAGAACGGCCGCACTTTCACTCCCCGCGTCACCGACGGTGTGAAGGGTTACAGCGTCCGGCAGACATGGGAGTCGCTGAATCCCGACGAGGGTATCTACGGACTCGGCCAGCATCAGGCCAACGAGTTCAACTACAAGGACAAGAACGAGGAATTGTTCCAGTACAACACCAAAGTGTCGGTGCCCTT
Source organism: Porphyromonadaceae bacterium UBA3318 (assembly GCA_002361235.1). Lineage (GTDB taxonomy): Bacteria > Bacteroidota > Bacteroidia > Bacteroidales > Muribaculaceae > Lepagella. Next base: position 11,270 of record DESI01000054.1, read on the forward strand.
CGTGGTTTCCACCGACAATTACGGTCTGCTGTGGGACAGCTATTCGCTGTGCCGCTGGGGCAATCCCAACGACTACAGCCAGCTCGGCGAGGTGTTCCGCCTTTTCAATAAAGAGGGAAAGGAAGGCACGCTGACCGGCACATATATCGACAAGGACGGCAAGACCATGGTGCGCCAGGAGCCGAAGATCTATTTCGAGAATCTGATTCGCGGAGACCTGAATCATGTCATCAACCTGCCTCAGGACTTCGACTATGCCGGCTCGAACGTGACTTACGAAGGTTACATCGAGCCGTCGGAGACCGGTCTCTACAAGTTCATCATGTATTATTCCGGCTATCAGACCATATACATAGACGGCAAGAAGGTGGTTGACACCCGCTGGCGCACGGCATGGAACCCGAACAGCTATAAGTTCCAGGTGAACCTGCAGGCCGGCAAGAAGGTGCCCGTCAAGATAGAATGGGAGCCTAACGGATCGGTCGCATACTGCGGACTGCGCGTCTACGCGCCCGTCAAGGACGGCGAGCAGCTGTCGTGGTGGGGCCAGATGCAGGACATGATAGACTATTACTTCATCTATGGCAAGGACATGGACGACATCATCGCCGGCTACCGTACATTGACCGGCAAGGCTCCGATCATGCCCGACTGGGCCATGGGTTACTGGCAGAGCCGGGAGAAGTACAACACCCGCGACGAGGTGCTGGGTACCGTAAGCGAGTTCCGCAAGCGCAACATCCCAATTGACAACGTCGTGATCGACTGGCTGCACTGGAAGCAGGATTCATGGGGAAGCCACGAGTTCGACAAGCAGCGTTTCCCCGATCCCAAGGGTATGGTTGACTCCATCCACGACATGAACGCACACGTGATGGTATCGGTATGGCCCAAGTTCTACGTCACCACCGACCATTACAAGGAATTCGACAGGAACGGCTGGATGTACCAGGGTGCCGTACGCGATTCGATCCGCGACTGGGTAGGCCCCGGCTATCTCGGCAGCTTCTATGACGCATACAATCCCGACGCACGCAAGCTGTTCTGGAGTCAGATGAACGACCACTACATGCCCTTAGGCATCGATGCGTGGTGGATGGACGCCAGCGAGCCCAACGTGCGCGACTGCATCGACATCGAATACCGCAAGGACCTGATGAATCCCACATACGCCGGCCCGGCCGACAAATACTTCAACGCATACGCCCTGATGAACGCCGAGGCCATCTACGACGGCCAGCGCGGCGTGGATCCCGACAAGCGCGTGTTCCTGCTGACACGTTCCGGTTTCTCAGGCCAGCAGCGGTACAGCACCGCCACATGGAGCGGCGACATCGGCACACGCTGGGAGGATATGGAGGCACAGATTGCCGCAGGACTTAATTTCGCCATGAGCGGCGTTCCCTACTGGACCATGGATATCGGCGGATTCTGCGTCGAGGACCGTTATGTGAAGGGTGTGACCAAATACCTTGAAGGCGGCGAGGAGAACGACGACCTGAAGGAATGGCGCGAGCTCAACACACGCTGGTATCAGTTCGGAGCGTTCGCACCCCTGTTCCGCGCACACGGCCAGTGGCCCTTCCGCGAGGTGTACAACATCGCCCCCGAGGATCATCCCGCTTACAACAGCATCGTGAAATATACCAAGCTGCGCTACAACCTGATGCCTTACATCTATTCGCTGGCCGGCAAGACATATTTCGACGACTACACCATCATGCGTCCCATGGTGATGGACTTCACCGCCGACCTGAACACGCGCAACCTGAAGGACCAGTACATGTTCGGTCCCGCTTTCCTGGTGGCTCCCGTCTACAAGTACGGCGCACGCGACCGCGAGGTTTACTTCCCCGCCGGCGAGACCTGGTATGACTTCTATACGGGCAAGGCAGTGAAGGGTGGCCAGACGCTGAAGGTGGACGCTCCCTACGAGACGATGCCTCTGTTCGTACGCGGCGGTTCGATAGTGCCTGCCGGCGGCGACATACAGTATGCCGCACAGAAGAGTGACGAGCCCGTGACCATCGTGGTTTACGGCGGACGTGACGGCGACTTCATCATCTACGAGGACGAGGGTACCAACTACAACTACGAAAAAGGCGCTTACAGCAAGATACGTCTGGAATACAACGACAAGACCAACGAACTCACCATAGCCGACCGCGAGGGCAGCTTCCCCGGAATGCAGTCCGACCGCAAGTTCAACATCGTCAAGGTCGATGCCGCCCATCCCGTGGCGGACGCCATCAAGGCCAAGGGCAAACTCGTGAACTACAATGGTAAGAAAGCGGTAGTAAAACTCTGATAAAACTCCCCGGATATAATATAGTAGAATAAGTGTATATTGGATAGAAAGATTTAAAAACACACGTTTATTCATGCAAATCAGAAGAATAATTCTGAGTCTTATTGCGGCCGGATTCCTCGCGACGGGGAGTTCGGCTGCTGAGGCTAACACATATCGCACCAACTTCAACAAGGGTTGGCGGTTTTCGCTCGACTCGGTAACCTGGCGTCAGCTCGACCTGCCGCACGACTGGGCGATAGAAGGGGATTTCAGTGCCGACAATCCATCGGGAGCCGGAGGCGGCGCATTGCCAGGAGGCATCGGATATTATACCAAGACATTTACGGCCGGCAAGAACCGTGGCGACAAGCGTCTGTTCATCGACTTCGACGGAGCGTTCATGAACGCGTCGGTACGGATCAACGGCCATCTGCTCGGTACGCGGCCCTACGGCTACGCCTCGTTCAGCTACGACCTGACGCCATACATCAGGGAAGGCGAGAACGTACTGTCGGTGAAGGTGGACAATTCCAGACAACCCAACTCGCGCTGGTATTCCGGCTGCGGCATCTACCGCAACGTTTGGATGCGCGAGCGCAGCGCCATTCATGTACCCCTGTGGGGCCAGCACGTTGTTCCTTTCGACATATCGAAGCAGAGCGCCAAGGTGAAGCTGACCACCACAGTGACCAACACCGGCAGGAAGCCGGCAGTGTTGAGTGTCATAACCATGCTGATAGGACCCAACGGCCGTATCGTGACCGGGAACCGGTCGCCGCTTATATTGAAGAAAGGGGAGACGCGCGACTGCGAGCAGACACTGGCGTTCGACAATCCGAAACTGTGGAGTGTGGACAATCCCAACCTGTATACGGTTCACACCGAGATTGAGGAGAAAGGCAAGGTGCTGGACCGCGTGGAGACCACCACCGGCTTCCGAAACCTGCGTTATGATGCGGCCAAAGGATTCTTCCTCAACGACTCGGCCATGAAGATAAACGGCGTATGCCTGCACCACGATGCGGGCGCGCTCGGAGCCGTGGTGAACCGCCGCGCCATCGAGCGCCAGCTGCAGATCATGAAGGAGATGGGTGTGAACGCCATCCGAACCACGCACAATCCTCCGGCGCCCGAACTGCTGGCGTTGTGCGACAGCATGGGACTGATGGTGCAGGACGAGTTTTTCGACATGTGGCGCCGCCGCAAGACTCAGTACGACTATTCCAACTACTTCGACGAATGGCACGAGCGCGACCTGACCGACCAGATGAAGCGCGACCGCAACCATCCCTCCGTGATACAGTGGAGCATCGGCAACGAGGTGCTGGAGCAGTGGAGCAGTGCCGACGCCGACACCCTCAGTCTGGAGGAAGCCAACCTGATACTGAACTTCGGCCATAGCAAGGATATGCTTGCGCACGCCGATTCCGGCATGTCGGTCAATTCCATGCTGACCAAAAAATTAGCGGACATGACCCGATCGCTCGACTCCACGCGCTACATAACGGCAGGATGCAACGAGCCTGATCCGGGCAATCATCTGTTCCGCTCCAACGCCCTCGATATAATCGGTTACAACTATCACGACTATTGCTTCCAGGATGTTCCCAAGAACTTTCCCGGCAAGCCGTTCATCGTGACCGAAAGCGTGTCGGGCCTGATGACCCGCGGCGCCTACATCATGCCTTCCGACTCGATGTATATCTGGCCCGAGCGCTGGGACAAGCCCTTCAGCCGCGAGGTGCCGGAATGCTCCAGCTACGACAACAATCATGTGCCCTGGGGTTCGACTCACGAGAAGTCGATGTATGACGTGCAGAACAACGACTTCATCATGGGCCAGTTCGTATGGACCGGCTTCGACTATATAGGCGAGCCCACTCCTTACGGATTCCCGGCCCGAAGCTCGTACTTCGGCATCGTCGACTTAGCCGGCATCCCCAAGGATGTGTACTATATGTATCAGAGCCAGTGGCGTCCCGACAAAACGGTGCTGCACCTGTTCCCGCACTGGAACTGGGAGGAGGGTCAGGATGTGGATATGTGGGCTTACTACAACAATGCCGGCGAGGCCGAACTGTTCGTAAACGGCGAATCGCAGGGCGTCAGGAAGATGCCTGAGGACAAATATCATGTGATGTGGCGTGTGAAGTATGCGCCCGGAGAGGTGACGGTGGTAAGCCGCAAGGACGGCAGGGAAGTGGCGCGCCGTACTGTGAAGACAGCCGGCGAACCGTATCAGGTACGACTCACTCCCGACCGCAATGCTATAAAGGCAGACGGCACGGACCTGAGCTATGTGCTTGTAGAGATTCTGGATAAGGAAGGCAATCTATGTCCTTGGGCCGACAACGAGGTGACTTTTGAAGTCAACGGTGCCGGTCGCAATGTAGGTGTCGACAATGGGTCGCCCACGTCGATGGAGCGTTTCAAGAGCGACAGGCGCAAGGCTTTTTACGGAAAGGCGATGCTGATAGTGCAGAGCGACGGGAAGCCAGGTCAGATTTCGGTAAAGGCCACGTCTCCGAACCTGCAGACGGCTACCGCAAACATAAAGGCCGGTAAGTAAACATAAAAGCTGGAAAGTAATTCAGTTCCAAGCGGTCTCAACCACACTGATGTCGTTGCTGCGGTCAGTTCCCGAAAGGGGCCCGTGGCGACGACTTTTTTTGAATCGCGGATTGAGCTGAAGGCAATGTGCCCTGCGTACGGATGGTGACGGTGTAATGATAGCTTACGCCCGTCTGCCAGCGCAGATGACCGGTATTCCTGTTCTGCAGCGGGAAGAAGATGTAGGCATATTTTGAGCCGGTGTGGGGCAGCAGTTGGTAGGGGGTGTTCTTGTCGGGCCACAGCAATGTGCCGTCGGAGGTGCGGGTGAACTGGCACAGCACCCGGATTGCCGAACCGTCGATGTTCCCTTCATGAGTAGACATCGGGTCGAAGATAATCGGCACGTAGAAGAAATTGTTCTTATTGTTCAGCGATACCGGAGTTGAAGTGATCGGTACCTCCTTACCGTCTTCGGCCTGGAAATATGGAATCTGGATGCTTTTCTGTTCCAGAGCCCAGCCGGTCCAGCAATTGTCGAGCGCGCCACGTTCCGCGTCTGGTGCGGTAGTGGTCTTGGGCAGATGAAAGTCTCCTCCGCGGCTCATGCGGTACATGGTTATTTCCTTGACTATGACGGAGGTGTAGGGAATGTCGGCGGCAATGTCCACGGCCACGCGGGCCATGCAGTGCGCGAAGTTGAGTCGCAGCTTGCCGTCGCCCTGCACGGCGTCGCGGCGCACAGATATGCAATAGTCGCGTGTGGCGTCAGGAGTCTCGACGCCGTTTACATTGCTGTATGTCCGCAGACTCACAGACGACGGATAGTCCCAGGCGTTAATCGAGATTCTGACGTCGGTGGGGGTGACGGCCTCGAAGTTCAGGGGCACTTCCGGCCATTTTATCTGGTCGGGATATGTCCATGAATTGCGGCCGGTACGGGTGACGAGCACATTGTTCATCAGGATGGGACGTCCTCCCGTAGCTTCGTAAGCGCATACCAGGAATTCGGAAATGTTGCGTGTGGTGATTATGCCGGTAGAATCCTGTACTGTCGATCCTGATGCCGGTGTTATGTCGAATTCCACGGCCTCGCCCTCCGGAGTTTCCGGCGTGTCCCGCCGGCCGGAATCGCATCCCGTCAGCTTAAGCAGTAACAGTGGCAATATGGCTCGACATAATTTCATGACGCATTCCGCACCCTTCTTTTGATTAAAGTCAATTGGTTGCCTTCCCGGCATCACTGCGCGGGAAGGCGGTTGTGTGGTCAATAAGTAATCAGAAACCGGGAATCGGTTACTTGTTCTCGGCAGTTTCCTGATATTCGCCGTATTCGTCCACGGTTACGTTCTGGTCGAACTGAATCCATCCCTCATTGTCCGGCTGGCCGATGCTGACGGTGAATACATAGCGGTAGCCCGGTTTGAACTTGCCGTCCTTAGTGTTGATAGGCACGTAGATGTCGGCGGCCGAACCGGTCAGAGGCCATGTCTGAAGCTTGGAAGCCTCGTCAAAGATAGTGCCGTGTACACGCAGGTACATGCCGTCGGTGTGAGTGTCGGAGGCCATTGTGATGTCCTGTGGAATCACAAACTGGTTGTTGGCCGACATGAGCTGTACGGGGGTCTCGCCGATGAAGTCGGAAACCGCCGAGTTCAGTGTCATGGAACCCTTGACGCCCTTTACGGTCCACTTACCCACGGACAACTCGATGTTGTTGTCGGTGGTTGAGGTACGCGGGAACTTGAAGTCGCCGGTGTTGTAGACGTTGACCAGCTCTATCTCGTCGGCAGTGAATACCACCGACTGACCGTCCTTGCGCTTGAACCGGAAGTCCACGCGTGCCAGGGCGTGACGGAAGTTGATCTTGACCTGCGATGAGTTTTCGTCGGTCAGGCCCATGTTCACACGCCATACAGCAGGTCGGTCTGGAACTCGTTCTTGAAATTGGGGATGTCAGGATTCGAGGAATCCATTCCGATATTGTCGGCGGCAGCCGGATCGGTCACGATGGCCGGGCTGATGGAGTAGAAGTTCATGGTCTTGCCGACAGGCCAGAACTGCATCGGGCTGTAACCCCAGGTGCCGTCGGTCTTGATTACCTCCACGCCGTTCATGTAGGGTGTCTGTTCTCCATCTACGAAACCATATACACGGAATGTGTTGATGGAGCTTGTAGTGGTCACGGCATCGTCCAGCGAACGGTAGGCCGACTGCGGGACGGCGGCCGTGAACGAGATGGCTTTGTCAGAGAATACCGGTTCGTCTTTAGAGTCGTGGGAACAGGAGGCCAACACCGCAGCCAGTCCTAATCCCAACATCAGGTAGTGTGCTTTCATATCTTACGGTAATTGAATATTGATTTTCCAATATTGAATTTCTTTTACTGTTACAACAACCCGGAGTTGAGAAACGATTGCGATCCTAAATGTTAACGGTATATGTCAATATACGTTAACAATTTTTATTATTGCACATTTATAAACCTTTTATGCAGTAATGATGTCTGAATTATTGATTTCAGGTTAGATTATGAAAAGGTCAATAATGTCAATCAGTATGTGTTGTTGTGCCGCGGCATTGTACGGAGCGGAGATAACAGGAACCGTCAAAGATGAAGGAGGAGAGCCGTTGACCGGTGCATCGATATCATTGTCGGCCGGCAACGACAGTATACCACTGGAAGGGGCGACAGCGGATGTTGACGGTAAGTTTCAAATCAAGTCGGTGAAACCGGGACTTTATTCCTTGAAAGTGTCGATGGTGGGAATGGATCCGGTATACAGGACGCTGAAACTTGAAGATTCCGACCAACAATATGATGCCGGCGAAATCAAGCTGACTGAGGCGTCGGTCACTCTGAAGGAAGCGGTCGTAACTGCGACAAAGGCGGCGGTAGTGGCCAAGCAGGACACTCTGGAGTTCAACGCCGGCTCATACCGCACCATGCAGAACGCCACCGTCGAGGACCTGCTGAAGAAACTTCCGGGCGTCGAGGTGGGCAGCGACGGCACCATCACCTCCAACGGCAAGAGCGTGACCAAGGTGCTGGTGGACGGCAAGGAATTCTTCGGCGAGGACACCAAGATGGCCACCAAGAACCTGCCCTCCGAACTGGTGGACAAGGTGCAGGTGGTAGACCGCAAAAGCGACTTCTCGCGACTCACCGGCGTGGACGACGGCGAGGAGGAGACTGTGATAAACCTGACGGTAAAGAAGTCGATGAAAAACGGGTGGTTCGGCACCGTGCAGGCCGGCTACGGCACCGACAACAGGTATAACGGCAGCTTCAACATCTCCACCTTCACCGACAACAACCAGATATCTATCGTTGGCGGAGCCAACAATATCAACGACCTCGGTTTCATGGACGGTGGGCGCGGTAGGTTCCGCAGCTTCGGCCCCAAGGGTGGCATCACGGACTCGCAGCGTTTCGGCATCAATTTCAACTTAGGCAAGACCGAGAAGTTCCGCATCGGCGGCAACGTGTTCTACAGCCATTCCGACAGTAAGGTCGATTCCCGCACCGAGACGCAATATCTGTTCCCCGACTCCATCAGCACCAAGTCGCAAGGCTCGAAGTCGCGTGACCGTGGACACAACGTCAATGCCAACTTCCGCATGGAATGGAAGATAGACGATTACAACACCCTTGACTTCCGGCCCAACTTCTCGTTTAACGTTCGTAACACCGAGATGACCGACACCTCCACGCTGCGGGCCGGCGACATGCTGAAAAGCCTGGTGAACCGCAACAACAACATCAAGTTCAACAAGGGTACGAGCTGGAACGCCTCGGGCGACCTGATATACAACCATAAGTTCAAGTCGCATCAGGGACGTTCGTTCAGCCTGCGCGCGCAGTACAACTTCTCGGACACGCGCCAGCGCACCACATCATGGAACGACATCCTGTATTATATGGAGAACGAGGAGTCCGAGACGCTGTATCAGTTTATCCGAGACCACGAATGGAGCAATAACGTGACCGGTACGGCCACATGGACCGAACCACTCGGCGACGTGGCCAAAGGGAACTTCCTGCAGGCCGAATACCGCATACAGATGCGTTTCAACAATTCCGACAAATCGACTTACGACATCGGACTTCCCGACGACCCGGAGAATTTCATACCTGAGGCGTTGGGCGGCGTCCCCGCCGACGGAGTGTTCAATCCGGATGTGTCCAACAGTTTCCGCAACCGGTTCATAAACCATCAGCTCAAGTTGGGATACAAGAAGGTGAACAAGAATCTGAATCTCGAGTTAGGTCTGGCAGTGACGCCCTCCAGCAGCAAGAGCACGGACCTGATAAATTCCGACCGCAATATCCCCGAGCGTAATGTCTGGAACTTCGCTCCCTACGCCCGGTTGCGGCTCAAGTTCTCAAAGACCGAGTCGATGATGCTGCGCTACAACGCCCGCACGTCACAGCCCTCCATGTCGCAGCTGCAGCCTGTGGCAGATGTGTCAAACCCGCTGAACATAACCATCGGTAACCCGGACCTGAAGCCGACGTTCACCCAGTCGTTCAATTTCCATTACAACAACTATAACCAGGATGCCCAGCGGTCGCTGATGTGTATGCTCCACGCGCAATACGCCATCAACGTGATCGTGGCCAACACCACCACCGACCCGTCCACCGGAGCGCGCACCACCCGCTATGCAAACGCCAACGGCAACATGAACATGTTCACCGGTGTCATGATCAACCAGCCGTTCACCAACCGCCACTGGCGATATTCGGTGAACATGATGGCTCGTTATGCATCAAACGCCGGTTATATCAACGGCGATTTCAACCGGACCAGCAATCTCAATCTGAATCCCCGCGTCGGCGTGACATACAGCTGCGACGTGTTCCAGATGTCGGTGAATCCTACGTATTCGTTCGGCATGACCGCCAACACCCTGAAGCAGCAGAAGAACCAGTACACGCACACCTACGGCTTCAACGCCGACGCGCAGCTGACGCTGCCGTTCGGACTCTCCCTCTCCACAGACCTGAGCTTTGACCGTTCGACGGGATATACGGCAGGATTCGACAACGACTCATGGTTGTGGAACGCCGAGGCATCATACAGTATTCTCAGCGACAAGAGCCTGACATTCAGTGTGCGTGCCTACGACTTGTTAGGTATGAAAAAGAACGTGAGCCGCAGCATCAGCGCCAACCAGATTGTCGACTCGCGTTACAACGACCTGACGCGCTACGTCATGTTCAGCGTATCGTACACGTTCAATACGATGAAGAACAAGAAGCAGGCACAGGAAATGCCCGCCGAAATCGGCGGGCAGCCCGGTCCACCGCCCGGACATCCGGGCCGGGGAGGCGCGCCGATGGGTCCGCCTCCCGGAGGTGGAAGACCATTTTAATTCTTTATGATTTTCATTGACTTGGCACCTTGCTTAAGGATATATATTCCCGTCGGCAAGGTGCTGAGTTCGTTCAGACGGCTGCCGGATATGGAATATACCTCGTAGGGAGCCGACATGTCGAACTCATCGGAAGTCACTTCGCTGATGCCGCTGCCGTCGCCGGCCACAGTGGTTATGGTTACGGAAGTGGCCGATGCAGGAATTGTGTATTCCACTGACGCGCCGACAAGTTCCACATCCTGTCGCGGGGCGCCCGCGGCATGTATGCGCCATTTGGTAACGGCAAGGTCCGGATTGTCGCTGTGGCCCGTCAGTGTCAGCTTGCGGTCGACGAAAAACTTTCCGTCGAACGAGCGGCCGCTAAGAGGAACGTCGTTCATCGTGATCTTTATATCGTCGGAGCGACCTTTGTCTACGGTAACGGGCACTGCTTTGCCCAACTTCAGATAGTCGGCAAGATGATTGTAGAAGAATGTGGTGCGTTCGCGCGCCCATTTCTTGGCGTTGCTCACTTCCTCGTCGTAATTGGGCCACCATTCGTTGAACAGCTTGCGGTGGTGCTTGTACTCGGACTTAATCACGGCCGTCATGTCGTCCAGGTCGGACGACAGGACCGTGCCGTTCAGGAAGTCGCCCATATACACGGCGAAACGGTCGATGAACATGTTCTTGAAACGGTCAATGTCCATCAGTCGCCGGAACAGGCGTGTGTGGTCGTAATTGTTGGCCCAGCTGTTGTCGGGGTCGAAATTGTGGTCGTACAGCCAGTTGAGGTATTTATAGTTGGATGCCCTGCCGTAAAGCCCCATGCCGAAGTCGGTGTCCTTGATGATCCAGCGCCAGCGGCCTCCGTCGGCTATGGGACGCCACATCTCGATGTTGTTGCCCGGGAAGTCAAGGTTGTTATGGAAAGATTCCACAATCATCAGATTGCAGAACTCGCTCACGTCCATCACGGCGTCGAATTCCTCGTAAGTGTGTCCGTGCGCCTCGTAGAATGCCTTGAATGCGTCCAGCTGCGACTGCTCGCCTTCCTTCAGCTCCCACCAGTTCTCCACTACGGTCACATCCTCCAGACCGTCGTAGAATGTATAGACATAGTCCTCGTTCGACCGCGGACGCAGGTTAAGGATGCCTTTGTATTCGCCGTTGATGAGCACGATGGCCGGCTGCCAGGGCTGCCAGTCCAGGTCGGCGCGGCGTCCCATGTTGCGCTGAATCAGCGCGTCGCGCAGGTAGAGGTAGTCGAAGTCGTTGCCGGCGTTACGAAGCTCGATCGATTTCCAGTCGGTCAGCCCGGCGGCATCCTCGGGGAAGAACTCATATTCGAATCGCTTGGTGCCGAACCGCTTGTTGGCATACATCACCAGCGACTTGAGCGCGTTCCCACGCGAGGCACCCCCCTTGACGCGGGTCTCGCACAGCTGATTTATGACGCTTTCCTGCTCCGGCAGCCAGAATACCTCCATATTGGTCGGTCGTCGCCAGTCGTTGCGGGCATTCTCGCCGTTGTTCTTTTCATTGTATATGCCGAGGTCATCGCTGTAGAAAGAATTCCTGTCCGTAACGAGCGACACCACGGGCAGCGTCATGTCGCGTCCTAAGAATATGTAGCTGTTGGTGACGGAACGTGGCGTGATGGCACCATCCCTGAACAGGGCGGCGCGTACCGTCTTGGTATCGTCTATGGCCAGTGGCTTGTCGTAAAGCGAAGAATTTACAGTCGGTTCGGTGCCGTCGAGGGTGTAGCGTATCTGAGTGCCGGCAGGGGCATCCTCCGGCAGCGACAGCTCCAGCGCGAATGTGGTCTTTGCCACATGCCCTGCCTTGGAGAACACAGGGTCGCCGAGTACCTCTTGGGTAATCTTGCCGCAGTTGGCTTTGCCCGGCGTAGGGGTGAGCTGGTATCCCCACGTGTCGGAGCCCTCGGTCTTGCGACCGTAGGCCACGTTGGGGGCGGGCATCTTCTTCATTCCGGTATATTGTTCTATAATCGCGCCGTTTTTCCAAAGATACAGCTCGCCGTCCTTGCCCGATTCGAGGCGGAAGGATGCGTGAAGGTCCTTCTCCTCCTTGTCGCAGTATACCACGACATATTGGCCCGGAGCGACAGTACGCGACGGCAGCTTATAGGCTTTTTTCTCCTTGGGAGAGTCCGACAGGGCATAGTCCGAGAGGTTCACGCTCGCGGTGCCTGCATTGTACAGTTCCACCCATGAGTCGGGAAATTCATTGAGATCGTCCATGATGCAGTCGATGTTGCTCTGCATCAGCTCGTTGATAATCAGTTCAGCGTGTGCGGACGCGCCTGTGACCATGATGCCGGCCATAAGCATGCCGCAGGTGAGTTTCTTCATGTCGTTATCATCGTTGATATGATGACATTCCGCGCGGAATGCCGTGTGTCATTTTGTGCAAAGTTACGAATTAAATCCCAATATTTTAAAGATATAATAATACCTTTTTGTCTTTTTTATAACATATTATGAACATCTTTGCCGAAAAATGAATAAATTTGTAAATTCGTTTGAGAAAACAACTTCATTAACTTAATACGAATAGAAAATCAGAGATATGAAACGGATTTCGATGATTCTTGCCGCGCTGCTGTGCGGCATGCCGATGGTGGCTAAGGTTCAGCCGGGTTCGCCCATAAGCGACAATATGGTTCTTCAGCAGAACACGAAGGCCCGTCTGTTCGGCAAAGCCAAGGCCGGCGCGAAAGTCACGGCCACGCCGAGCTGGAACAGCAAGACTTACGAGACGAAGGCCGGCAAGGACGGCAAATGGATTGTCGAGGTCGAGACTCCCAAGGGTGGCTATACACCTTACAGCATCGTGCTGAGCGATGGCGAACCCCTGACGCTTAACAACGTGCTGGTGGGCGAGGTGTGGCTTGCTTCAGGACAGTCGAACATGCAGATGCCCCTGCGCGGTTACTGGGGATGTCCCATCAAGGGGGGCTACGAGGAAGTGGCCCACTCCGGCAACTGGAAGGACAAGATACGCTTCATGACCCTGCCGCTGGTCCAGAGTTACACGCCGATGGATACGGTGGCCGCTCGCTGGACGGTGCCTTCGCCCGCCACGTCGCCCGACTACAGCGCCCTGGCCTGGCATGCAGCCAAGCGAATGACCGACGTGCTGCAGGTGCCCATTGGAATCATGAGCGCTGCTTACGGCGGCGCACGCGTCGAGAGTTGGACGCCCCGCGAGATTTTGGAGACATATCCCGACGTAAGCCTCGATCCCAAGGATGTGGAACCGATGGAACATTATATGCGTCCGTTGTTGGCATATAATGCCATGTTCATGCCCATCAAGGACTACACATATAAGGGTATAATGTGGTATCAGGGATGCAGCAACGTGGGCCACGACGACGTCTACGCTCAGCGTCTGGCCAATATGGTGAAAGACTGGCGCGAGAAGATCGGGCTGGGCGACATCCCCTTCTATCAGGTGGAGCTTGCGCCCTATGCTTTCGACTGGAGCATGAAGACGGCCGAGGGTCCGAAGCTGCGCAAGGCCCAGTGGGATGCCTGCGAACTGATTCCCAACAGCGGCATAATCTGTACCAACGACGCCGCAGTGGAGTATGAGCGCTTCAACGTGCATCCCTCCGACAAGAAGGTGGTGGGCGACCGCATGGCCGACCTGATACTGAACCGGACCTACGGTCAGACCATGTTCCCATGCGTCAGCCCGAAGTACAGGAGCCACACCGTGAAGGGCAACGAGGTATGGGTGGACATAGAGCTGAACAACGACATCATATCGCCCAACTGCGATATAAAGGGATTTGAGGTGGCCGGCGCCGACAAGGTGTTCCATCCCGCTGACCGTGTGCGTCAGGACGGCCAGAAGAATACATTGATAGTCTCGAGTTCGGAAGTGGCCGAACCGGTGGCCGTGCGCTACTGCTGGAAGGATTTCCAGCTTGGAAACGTAGTGGGCGACAACTACCTGCCCCTGGTGCCGTTCCGCACCGATAACTGGTGATCCTTGCCATCCTGAGGATGGGCCGGATCGTAAATTGAATATATGGAGAAAGCAAGAGCGCAATTCGGTACGAAATTAGGTGTGCTCGCCGCCACGGTCGGATCGGCCGTGGGACTGGGCAATATTTGGAGATTTCCTTACGAATGCGGCACCGGGGGTGGTGCCGCGTTCCTGATGGTGTATATAGGCTTCGTGTTTCTGTTGGGCGTTCCGACCATCTGTGCCGAGTTCGGTCTGGGCCGGAGCAGCCGCAAGGGGATGCCGGGATCGTTCCGCCGGATAACAGGCAACAAACGCTGGGATTTTTTCGGCTATGCGGCAATTATGGCAGCCTTTATGATTCTTGCCTTTTATGCCGTGGTGGCCGGATGGACGCTGGAATACATCGTTGACTCGGCTACGGGTCTGTTCAAGGACACACCCAATATGGAGCGTCACGCGCAGTTCCAGTCCTTCGTAAGCGGATGGCGTTCGGTGCTGTGGGCCGTGGTGTTCCTGGTCATCAACGCATTGGTGATGATCGGAGGCGTGGTAAAAGGCATAGAGCGCGTCAGCAACATACTGATGCCGTTGCTGTTCGTGATATTGATAGCCTTCTGCGTAAACTCGCTGATGATGCCGGGTGCGGCCGATGGTCTTACATTCCTGTTCAAGCCCGATTTCAGCAAACTTACTGCCGATGTGGTGCTCGGGGCCATGGGCCAGGCTTTCTTCTCGCTATCCATCGGCATGGGCTGTCTGGTGACGTATGCCAGCTATTTCAGCGACAATACCCCTCTGATCAAGACTTCGCTTCAGATAGCGGCCCTTGACACGTTGGTGGCCATTATGGCAGGCATCATCATCTTCCCGGCGGTGTTCAGCTTCGGAATGTCGCCGGCAGAGGGACCGACACTGGTGTTTGAGGTATTGCCCAACATATTCCATAACATGCCGGGCGGCAGCGTGTGGAGTTTCTTCTTCTTCGTATTGCTGGCATTGGCATCGCTTACGTCCATCATATCTGTAAGCGAGATTGTGGTGGCGTTCCTGTGCGACGAGTTCGGCCTGAGCCGGTTGAAGAGCACGATGGCGGTGACCGGCATATCGTTGGTGCTGGCAACTTTGTGCTCACTCTCGTTCGGTCCGCTGCAGGGCCTGAATCTGTTCAACCTGTTCGACTTCATATCAAGCAATGTGCTGATGCCGTTGGGAGGCATGGGAGTGTGCGTGTTCACGGGCTGGAAGATGAAGAAAAGCACTTACGTAGAGCAGATGCGCGGCAATTCGAATGTATCGAAGTGGCTGTTCGACAGCATCACCTTCTGTATGCGCTACATCGCTCCGGCAGGAATACTGATTGTATTCATAGCCGGCTTGTTGTAGAACCTGTCATTAACGTTAACTTTAGCGTTAAAATTAACTTTAGCTTTAAATTCTCGCGGAGCCGTTTCCGTCAGGAGCTCCGCTCCAAGTTCATAATCTAACCTTCATTTCAACATGAAATCCATAAAAGAACTATACAAGATCGGCAAGGGGCCGTCGTCGTCCCATACGATGGGACCCCAGTCGGCGGCGCAGGAATTCCTGAAGCGTGTGCCTGAATCTGCGGTGCGTTTCGAGGTGACACTTTACGGCAGCCTCGCTGCTACCGGCAAGGGACACATGACCGACGAGGCCATAATAAACGTATTTAAGGAACACGGACACGGCATAGAGATAGTGTGGCGTCCTGAGACGTTCCTGCCGTATCATCCCAACGCCATGACGTTCAAGGCGTACGACCGCGAGGGTAAGCAGGTGTCGGAACTGACCATATATAGTGTCGGCGGCGGTGCCATCAAGATAGAAGGAGACCCCGAATCGGCCGAATCGCCCGAGATATACGGCATCAACAAGATGTCGGAGATAGTTGACTATTGCCAGCGCACCGGCAAGTGCTACTGGGAATACGTTGAGGAATGCGAAGGGTCGGGTATCTGGCCCTACCTGAGCGACGTGTGGGCCGTGATGCGAAAGAGCGTCGAGGACGGACTTGCACAGGAGGGACGCCTGCCCGGCCCGCTGAATCTGCGTCGCAAGGCCGCGCAGTATCAGGTCAAGGCCGAGGGATACCGCGACAACCTGCGCAGCCGCGGACTGACATTCGCCTACGCCCTGGCGGTCAGCGAACAGAACGCCTCTGGCGGCACGATTGTGACGGCGCCCACATGCGGCAGTTCGGGAGTTGTGCCCGGTGTACTGTATCATTTATGGAAAAGCCGAAACCTGCCAGAAATGAAGGTGCTGCGCGCGCTGGCTACCGCCGGTCTGATCGGCAATATCGTGAAGCAGAACGCATCGATCTCGGGTGCGGAGGTTGGCTGTCAGGGCGAGGTCGGCGTGGCCTGCGCCATGGCCGCTGCAGCCGCCTGCCAGCTGTTCGGCGGTAGTCCGTCGCAGATAGAGTATGCGGCCGAGATGGGTCTGGAGCATCACCTCGGCATGACGTGCGACCCGGTGTGCGGTCTGGTGCAGATACCCTGCATAGAGCGCAACGCATACGCCGCAGCACGTGCGCTTGACGCCAACATATATGCCTCTTTCTCCGACGGCGAACACCGTGTCAGCTTCGACAAGCTCGTGACTGTGATGAAAGAGACCGGCCACGACCTTCCCTCACTCTACAAGGAAACCGGCGAAGGCGGCCTGGCCAAAGGCAGCCTGCAATGAGAAAGATCCTGGCGGATTAGGATTCCGCCAGGTTTTTTTCTATTTCCTCATCTGAAAGGGCGTAGTTCTGCAGGTCGCCCTGGAAGTATTTGTCATAGCTCATCATGTCCATCAGGCCGTGGCCGGAGAGGTTGAACAGTATCACTTTCGCCTCGCCGGTCTCCTTGCATTTCATGGCCTCGCGGATGGTGGCTGCGATGGCATGGCATGACTCCGGCGCGGGCACTATTCCCTCGGTGCGGGCGAAAAGTGTGCCGGCCTCGAACGATTCGAGTTGCGGGATGTCTACGGCTTCCATCAGGCCGTCCTTAAGCAGCTGTGACACGATGACGCCGGCGCCATGATAACGCAGACCTCCTGCATGGATGTTGGCCGGCTTGAAGTTGTGGCCTAACGTGAACATGGGGAGCAGCGGCGTATATCCGGCTTCGTCGCCGAAATCATAGCGGAACACGCCGCGAGTCAGTTTGGGGCATGAGTCCGGTTCTGCGGCGATGAAGCGGGTGTGACGCTCGCCGCTGAAGTTGTGGCGCATGAAGGGAAACGAGATACCGCCGAAGTTGGAACCGCCGCCGAAACAGCCAATCACGATGTCGGGGTATTCGCCGGCCATCTCCATCTGTTTCTCGGCTTCAAGACCGATTACGGTCTGATGCAGCGTGACGTGGCTCAGAACGGAACCTAATGTGTATTTGCAGTTCGGTGTGGTCCGCGCGAGTTCTATGGCCTCGGATATGGCCGTGCCGAGCGATCCCTGGTGGTTGGGCGTCTTGGTCAGTATGTCCTTGCCGGCGCGCGTGGACATGGACGGGGATGGCGTAACCTGAGAACCGAACACCCGCATCACACTCTTGCGGTATGGCTTCTGTTCGTAGCTGATCTTGACCTGATATACGGCCGATTCCAGTCCGAACATGCTTGCGGCGTAAGCCAACGATGCGCCCCACTGACCTGCGCCGGTCTCGGTGGTAACGTTCTGCACACCCTCCTTCTTGCAATAGTACGCCTGCGGAATTGCCGAGTTCAGTTTGTGCGAACCCATGGGGCTTACGCTTTCGTTCTTGAAGTAAATGTGCGCAGGGGTGCCAAGGGCTTTCTCAAGCTCGTATGCGCGCACCAACGGCGTGGAGCGATAGAACTTATATTTCTCGCGCACTTCCTCGGGGATGTCGATCCAGGCATCCTGCTGGTTCAGTTCCTGCCGGCACAGTTCCTCGGCGAAGATGGGGTATAGGTCTTCGGGCTTGAGGGGTGCATGGGTAGCGGGGTTCAGCGGCGGCATAGGCTTGTTGGGCATTTCCGCCTGTATATTGTACCATTGGCGGGGAATCCGGTCCTCGTCCAGGATGTAGCGTTTCTTCTTTTCCATAGTGTTTATAGTATTGAATCGGTTGGTCGGGATGAATCTCGATTTATCAAATCCCGATTATTCGGGATTAATCCGGATAAATCGGGATGTATCAATATGCAATAACGGTGCAAATATAGTAATCTATATTCATAATAACAATAGAATATAAATAAAAATTAAAAAATGAACCCAATCGATAATAAAAACGCCGGGCTTTAGCTGGGGCACTGAAAAAGTCCTTCAATAAGACATCGGTCTGAATTAAGAGGCTGTGTCGTAATTAAG
>DESI01000050.1:0-3028 GCA_002361235.1 Porphyromonadaceae bacterium UBA3318
GCCTATTTTGACACAGCCTCTTTGATCTGTGTAAACGTGTCCTTGATGCAATCGCGTCCTACCCGACCTGCAATCAGTTCATGTCCATAATGTCGAATCCCTGCTCCAGGTCGTCGTCGTTGAACGAATTCTCGTCAAACTGATTCAGATCCAGGGCATCCATATCCGCCACGTCGGACGTGATGGTCTTCACGCTGGCCACACTATGGATTTCATCAGTCTCCTTGAACTGCTTGGGAGCATTGCCGCGCTTCATGGTGCACACGGGCTCCACAAGCGAACGGCCGGGGATGATCTCCTTCAGCTCCATGAAAAAGCCGCGCTCGGTCATATAGTCGAACTGGAACACCAGTTTCTGGCCTTCCTCCTCCACAAGCTCGCTTACCGGCGTGCTGTCCATCAGCCATGTGTCGCGGTCGGAACTTGACGTGCCCATATCCTCGAGCGTGATCTCTTCTTCCATTTCCCAATCTTCGTTGCACAGAAAAAAAGAATCCAGTTCATCCTTCGTATAGCCCACGCTTTCCAATATGCAGTTACGCAGCTGCAGAAACGTATTCTCCGAGTCAATCTCTATCTCACGCATGAAATTGCTCGCCTCATCGCTTACCAGTTTGAATCTATATACCATTTTTATTTATGCTCTATTGGCGCTCCTTTGCCCCCGGCTCTGTTGAACCCGGTCTCGGTCGCGTTGCTGAAATGTTTTTTGTTTTGACAGTGCGAATTTAATATCATTCCTACTATATTTCCAAATTTTATCACATAAATTTGTATCATTTTCTATTTTTGGGTGCATTATTGACCACATCTTACGTTTCAGGCATCAACACGTCACCTTTTCCCGTGCTTCATTCTACGAATTCCGGACTTTGCGCGTTATATAATTATGACCCTAACTAAGACAGACAACCGCTGCGCCGCCCTGTTCGACCTGGACGGCGTCCTGATAGACAGCGAAACCGTATACACCCGTTTCTGGTCGGAAATGGGGCGCAAGTTCCGTCCCGATGTGCCCACCCTCGCCACCGACATCAAAGGGACCACGCTGACACATATCCTCGGCACTTATTTCAAGCCGGACACGCACGCATATATCAAGGAGCGGTTAGACGAGCTGGAGCGAACCATGCCGTTCGACTTAAAGCCGGGCGTCCGGGACCTGCTCGCCTCCCTGACCGAGCGCAACGTACCGGCCGTGATGGTGACCAGCAGCAACGAGCAAAAGATGACGAGCCTGTGGGCCCGGCAGCCGGAACTGCGCGGATTCTTCAAGGGCATAGTCACCGCCGACATGATCCATCACTCCAAGCCGGATCCCGAAGGATACCTGGCAGGTGCATCCATTGCCGGAGTGCCGCCCCGGAATTGCGTGGTGTTCGAGGATTCGGAACAAGGCGTCATGGCCGGACAGCGTGCCGGTGCATACGTGGTAGGCGTGGCCGGTACACTTCCGGCAGCCGTGATAGCTCCATACTCCGACCGTGTCGTCGACACGCTGCAGAATTTCGATGTAGATGAACTTATAGACATCCTCACATCACGCATGGACGGCCCCACATCACGAATAGACGGCCCCACATCACGCATGGACGGCCCCACATCACGCACTGAACCGTAATTCCCCACTCTCATCCCTCCTCCTGCTTCACCAGTCACTGTGGTAAAAGCCCGCGGCTTTTACCAAATAAACATCCCCAAATATGATGAACAACAACATCCCCTTGGCCGAGCGCCTGCGTCCCACAAGCCTTGACGACTACATCGGCCAGGAACATCTGGTAGGCCAGTCCGGAATTGTACGCACCATGATTAATTCGGGCCGTATCAATTCATTCATATTATGGGGTCCTCCGGGTGTGGGCAAGACCACGCTGGCCAAGATCATAGCCCAACAGACCGACGTACCTTTCTATACGCTGTCGGCCGTGACTTCGGGCGTGAAGGACGTGCGCGAGGTGCTGGACCGCTGCCGTCACGATGCCAACAGTATGTTCGTCAAGGGACGGCCCATACTGTTCATCGATGAAATCCATCGCTTCAACAAGTCGCAGCAGGATTCGTTGCTTGGAGCCGTAGAGAACGGCACCGTCACCCTGATAGGAGCCACCACGGAGAATCCCAGCTTCGAGGTGATCCGTCCGTTGCTGTCGCGAGCGCAGGTCTATACGCTCAAATCGCTCGACGTGGATGCCCTGCAGATGCTGCTGGACCGCGCTCTTACCAAAGATCCGATTCTCGCCTCACGCAACGTGGTGGTGGAGCAAAAGGATGCACTTTTCCGCTACGCTGGCGGTGACGCCCGCAAACTGCTGAACATTATCGACATCATAGAGCAGTCCACCCCCTCCGACCAGCCTATGGTGATCAACGACCGGATCGTGACCGACCGTCTGCAAGAGAATCCCGCCGCCTACGACCGTAACGGCGAGATGCACTATGACATCATCTCGGCTTTCATCAAGTCCATGCGTGGCTCCGATCCTGACGGAGCCGTCTATTGGCTGGCGCGCATGGTGGAGGGTGGCGAAGATCCGGCTTTCATAGCCCGACGGATGATGATTTTAGCGTCGGAGGATGTAGGTCTGGCCAATCCCAATGCAGTATTACTTGCCAACGCCACATTCGATGCCGTGATGAAGATAGGATGGCCCGAGAGCCGCATCATACTCTCCGAATGCGCAATTTATCTGGCCAATTCCCCTAAAAGCAACACTGCCTATATGGCCATAAACAACGCCATTCAGACCGTATCGCAGACCGGCGACCTGCCCGTTCCGCTGCATCTGCGCAACGCGCCGACCAAGCTGATGGCCGACCTCGGATATCACGAAGGTTACAAGTATGCCCACGACTACCAGGGCAACTATGTGAAGCAGCAATACCTTCCCGACAGCCTCGAGGGGACGCACTTCTGGGTGCCAGGCAACAACCCCTCCGAGGCAAAGATGGCCCAGCGTCTCCACGACCTCAACTCGCACCCCGACCAAAAGAAAAACTAAGAAGCTTCAGCTCCGCCTCCCGCCGC
>DESI01000050.1:3345-28612 GCA_002361235.1 Porphyromonadaceae bacterium UBA3318
CGGCACGGAGCTTCAGCTCCGCCGTGCTTCCTTACCTCGGATAGAACGTTTCAAAAGTTGAATCGTCGTAATAAACGGTGATTTGCGTCACTTTGCGGGGATTTTTCTTCATTCTCTCTATTTGCTTCTTAAGTTCCGCTAATTTTTCTTCACAGTCATTCCCCTTATTTACAGCGGTATTATACGCTTTTTTAGCATTATTTAAGGCTCTGAGATTCTCGTATTGGTCCGCAACCTTATAAACCGGTCGATTTTCCGGAAGCATATCAAACAATCCGCCGTCCATTATCCCATCCTGACCAATCTCATCGGTCATTTCCGACTGCATTTCGTCCTGTCGATCGGTTCCTACATACGAAGAACCATCCGGACCGGTCTCTGCTGTATTTGTATTGATCATAGGACCTTCGCCAAACAACAGCCACAACACCGACAGCTCGGGATAAGCCTGGTGTATCTGTCCCACGATGACATCGCTTATCTTCTTGTTGCGCCCTCCTAAAAGCTGCGAAAGGCTGGGGCGGGGTATTCCGCACTTGTCGGCGAACTGAGAGTTGGTGACACCCAATTCCTGAATGAACCCTTTTAGACGAATTGCAACATTATCCTGTTCCATAGTGGAGTTTAATTTTACAAATAGCGATTACAAAGGTAATATTAATTTTGTAAATTGCAAAATTTATATTTTACTTTTGTCAAATTTACATTTGCATATTTTGGTAAATCATAGAAATATCACTTTGCAACCTGCAATATATCTTTATTAAAGTATATTGCCGTATCAATATAATATCATATTGATTGTAACCCATTTGAATATTCTAACATATACTTTTGTAAACATTTTTGACATAATGTCCTTATTTATTAAAATATACTTTACTTATATTATTTATATTACTGAATACCACCATTATTATGCTTCTTGTTAATCAATGTTAATACTGATTTCACCTCTTTGTTTAATATTGCAAATTGCAAATTTACACATACGCCTCATGATTGGATATATTTAAATTTGCAAAATTAAATTACCCTGTTAGTTACTCTCTGTTTGCGTTTGATGTTATTTACAGACCTGAATTTGTCTTTTTACATTAGTTTTTGTTAATTGATGACTTCACTCCGATTTGTCATTTTTACAATGTGCCAATTTGACCAATTTCAAAATTTGCCCGTATCTCCTTCCAGATCCGATTTCTTACTTTTTTGTTCAGGATTGTAAATTTGTCCATAAATCAGCAAGTTCACTGTTTTCATTCGATTCTCAGACAGCTTAATTTACATTTTGCAACAGCCAATCTAATAATACACAACAGATTACATTCATACCTATTTTGTCAGAATTGTAATCAATCTACGCATTTTTACCTGATTTTACCCTATTATCAGGCAAAAACATAAAAAAAAGCCATCCATGGCTCAGTCATGCGACTTTCGGCCTTGGATGGCTTAAATTTTCGTAAACAGTTGTGTCAGTCCAGCATCAGGTTGATGTACCCTCCCACCGACGGCATACCGAAGGCCTCGGTGATCAGGACGCCGGTGTCGGGCCGACGGAACAATACGCTCGACATATCCTTCAGACTCATCACGGTCTTGTTCTGGTCGAAATCCTCGGAGTCGATCTCGATACTGCGATGTTTCACGTTTCCGTTTCTCACATCATAGCGTTCCACCTGTCCGGGGACCTCGTTCACGAGAATCGAATATTTTAAGTCTTTCAAGCCAGCGGCCTGGAATTTTAAAATCTCAGAAAGGTCGAGCACGCGAGCCATTCCATGGACCTCGGCCAGGTTTTTCCACTCGCTCTCGTCGGCACGGACATAAATCCGGATTCCGGCATCGGGCTCGGCGTGTTTGATATGATCCAGCAGCCTGTACGTGCTGCAGTCGTCGGAACTGCACAGACGCTCCACATCGATGCGGCTGCGGTCCACCAGCGTAGTGAAGGCCACCGCGGTCACTTTGCCCTGCGCGTTCTCCGTATAATATATCTTGCCGCCGCTGACGCCGTTTTCCTTGATGGCCGTCAGTATGTCCTCGCGGGTGTGAAGCACCGACATATCGGTCTGCGTCGATTCGGCGTTCATCAGCAATTCCACAATCTCGTCCACCTTATCCACCGGAGTCGACGCTTCGACTACCTTGCCGTTCAGCGACGCATAGAGCTTACGCTTCAGTTCCGCCACCTTGTCCTTCTGCTCCTCAAGAATGAATTCATATTCATTTTTGAAATTATGCAGGGCCGTATAGTTAAGCTGATTTCGATAGAATGCCTTGACATATCCGTGATGGGAATAGAACCGGATCAGGCGCTCGGACGAGGGTATCAGGAACGTGAACGCAAATCCGGCTTCGCGAGCCTTATCGTTGATGCGGTCCAGCAATTTCGACATAAGTCCCTGACCACGATACTTGGCGTTAGTGGCCAGGCCGCACAGATACAGTCCGCGGATCTTCCCTTCCGACCCTCCGAATTCGTACGGAACGCCGAACAGCATCGACACTATCTCATTGCCCACCTGTTCATATTCCGTCCATCGGGGATCGTAATACTTGTCGAACCACAGTCGTATATATTCGTCCGAATCGTGGAAAGTGTCCTTCCACAATCCTGTCAGCTTGCGTTTTAAGTCTAATGTTTCCATTCGTTATTTTCCTTGTGCCCTTCGACCGGCGATATTATCGTCAATCCACGGCATTGGAGTACAAAATTAACAAAAAAATTCGTAATTTTGTAAGTTAAAACGCCATTTACATTATATGGAAAAGAAAATAAACCTTTCGGGCCAGGAGCTGAACTACGATGAGACGGGGAATCCCTCGGGACGTCCGGTCATTCTGATGCACGGCTGGGGCTGCGAGCTGTCCACGGTACGCAGCATAGCGCGCATACTCGAACCGGGCATGCACGTCTACAATCTCGACCTGCCCGGACATGGCAAAAGCCCCGAACCGGCGTCGGTATGGGGCGTATATGAGTACGCCGATATGGTGCAGGAATTTGCACATTCGCTTCATATTTCCGACCCGATTCTTATAGGCCATTCCTTCGGCGGACGCCTGGCGATCGTGCTCGGGTCGCGCGGATTCTCGTCAAAGATGATGCTGGTGGACGCCGCCGGAATCAAGCCGAAGCGCAAACTCTCCTATTATATTAAGGTATATTCCTTCAAGACGGCCAAGCGTGTGCTGCCCCTTCTGTTGGGCCGCGAGCGCGGCAAAAAGGCTCTTGACGCCTGGCGCGGCAAAGCCGGATCGGCCGACTACCGCAGTTCCTCGCCGCTGATGCGCATGGTGATGAGCAAGTCCATAAACCAGGACCTTACCCCGCTGTTGCCTTCAATCAAGGCATCGACACTGCTGATGTGGGGCGAAAACGACACGGCCACGCCGATGCGCGACGCCAGAATAATGGAGAAAAACATACCTGACGCCGGACTGGTGGTATTCAAGGATGCCGGACACTACTCGTTTCTCGACCAGCCGGGACAATTCCGCGCCGTGACTCAGAACTTCTTCAAGTCCGAGCTTCAGCCCAAACCATAATTTAGTGGCGCAGGCTCTCCGAGTCGCGTCAATACTTGGAATGGCGACGTCCTCGTCGCCAATCATGGCGCAGGCTCCCCGAGCCGCGTCATTATAATTGAATATTAACCCTTATTTCATTATAAAGTGAGCATTTATTTCATTGTGATTTATGTGATTCTCGGCATCTATGTCGTGCTGAATTTCAAGTACGACCTGCAGATGTTCCAGCAGAATTCATATCGGTTGCCACGCTATTGGCGATGGCTCAGATCCGATGTGGGCAGCACATGGAGGCTTGTGGATGTAGCCTCGCTGTTTCTGGTGATGGCCGTGCTGCTCGACTACCGTCTGTCGGCACTCGTGGCCGCACTCGTGGCCCTCTCCAAAATATTCCTTATCCTGCGTCGCAAATCCAAAAAGCCGCTGGTGTTCACCCACCGCGTGTGGCGTCTGTACGCCGTCACGGCGCTGATTGCCGTCGGCACCATCGTCGGACTGGCATGCGGCCTGGGCACCGATCAGCTCTGGGGATACTACCCCGGCCAGTCAATGGTGATTATCGCGGCCTTGATGCTGTCCATATTCTCATACGTTCCCGTCATGATTGCCGACATCATCCTGATGCCCGTGGAATATCTGATCCGTCAGCATTACATCAACGATGCCAAGCGCATTCTCCGCTCCATGCCCGACCTGAAGGTTATCGGCATAACCGGATCGTATGGCAAGACCAGCACCAAACATTACCTGGCCAGCATTCTGTCCATGGAATTCGACACGCTCATCACTCCCGGATCGTTCAATACGCCGATGGGCGTGGTGCGCACCATCCGTGAGCAGCTTAAACCCTACAATCAGATTTTCATCTGCGAGATGGGTGCGAAACAGATAGGCGACATCAAGGAAATATGCGACATAGTGCACCCCAAGGAGGGTATCATCACCGCCGTCGGCCCCATGCATCTTGAGACATTCAAGAGCATCGACAACGTATGCCGCACCAAGTTCGAGCTGGCCGACGCACTCCCCGCAGACGGCCTGGCCGTAGTGAACGACGACTCCGAACCCTGCGCCACACGTACCGTGAACAATGTCCGCACACTCCGCTACGGCGTCAAGAACCACATGGGTTGCGACTACATCGCACGCGACGTTCATTACACCCCCGCCGGCACCACCTTCACCGTACAGGGTCCCGAGGGCCTTGAGTTTGAGGTGCAGACCCGTCTTCTGGGCGAAGGCAACATCTCCGACCTGCTGGCAGCCATAGTGATAGCGCTGCAGAACGGCATGACGCCGCAGAAGATACGCACCGCCGTGGCCGGCATCCAGCCCGTGGAGCACCGTCTCAGCATCCGTCAGATTCCCGGCAACATCACCGTGATTGACGATGCGTTCAATTCCAATCCCTCAGGCGCCCGTATGGCCGTGGATGTGTTGGCCGACTTCAAGCAGGGCAAACGCATCATCATCACCCCCGGCATGGTGGAATTAGGCAGCAGCCAGTACGACCTGAACCGCGAGTTCGGCAAATACATCGGCTCCGACAATCATGTGGACGTCATCATTCTGGTGGGCGCCACCAACCGCGACGCGCTGAAGCAGGGCGTCAATGAGTCGGATTTCGACACCGAGAATCTGATTGTAGTAGACAATTTCAACGAGGCCCAGAAGCGCCTGCAGCCGTTACTGACGCCCGGCGCCACCGTCCTCTACGAGAACGACCTCCCCGACTCCTTCAAATAACGCAACCCCAATCCCCCGATACAGCCGGAGCGCCCCCACAGGCGCTCCGCTTTTTATTTTAAAACACCGTTATCCTCACACTTTATTCTATCTATCGCTATTCTTATTCCGCAGGCCGAGAAGGGTGTATTGCACCAGGGGCTTGGCGATGCGCAGCGTGGGCCGGTATCGCAGCGAACGCAGGAGTGCGCGCAGGCCATTGCCGTACATACAGTGCGCCAGACAGCGGCTCATGCGCATGTTGTACCATAATGCCAGGTATTGTTTCAGTCCGGGCAGCTCGGGATGAGACCGGTATATTTCTTCAAGTCCTTTGCCGGCTAAATCAACAGCTTCAGGCGGGCGGGCGTTGCTGCATCCGCGCACATACACTGCCGACGGCGTGAGGCAATAAGCTACGGGCGATGAGGCGGCGAGCCGTGCCCATGTCAGCAGGTCCTCGCCCGATTTGATGCCGGTCGGGAAGCCTCCGATTTTGCGGATAGCTTCGGTGCGCACCATCAGGGCCGAGGTCCAGAGAGGAGGATTGGAAGTGGCGGCAATGGCAAAGTAACGCTCTATCACGCCGCAATCGGACTTGAAAGGCACGTCGCGCAGCATATTGGGCACAGTGCGACCGTCAGGCATCAGGTTCTCGTAGTTTGTCGCACATACCGGACATTGCGGATACCTTTCGGCCAGCTCGGCCAGCGTGCGGAGGTGTGACGGTTTCCAGATATCATCGGCATCGAGAAACGCCACATATTCGCCACGTGCCTCGGCTATACCTCGGTTGCGGGCGGCTCCGACACCGGCGTTAGTCTGCGGTATGACGCGAAAATTTTGTATACCTGTTTCCGAGGCAACACGGCGTGCAATGTCGGCGCAGCCGTCGGTCGAGCCGTCGTCCACGACTACGACCTCGTATTCCACCGGAACATTCTCCTGAGCGGCTATGGAACGCAGAGTGCGCCCTATCAGCTCGCCTTTATTATATAGAGGTATTATTATGCTGATCATGACATGGCAAAGATAGCGCATTTTTTTCATTCCGGCAAGAACCTAAGCGGAAGCTAAGGATTGATGAAGAAACGACTTACTGTATTTTTTGGTCTAAAAAGCGCATTCATCGAAGCGAATTTTGAAAAAAATTTTGTGCATTCAAAAAAATTTCCTAATTTTGTATCGAAAATAAAACACGGGGCATTAGCTCATCTGGCTAGAGCGTTTGACTGGCAGTCAAGAGGTGACGAGTTCGAGTCTCGTATGCTCCACAAGAGAACAAACAGCAAGGTCTTGAGAATCATTCCACGTATGTAATGATTTTTAAGACCTTTGTTTATTGGAATTCTTATAAGGAATAAGACAATATCAACTTACAATAGTCAATATATGAAGAAACTAATCTTGACATTATTTGTCATGGTATCGGCAATGTTGACCGCAATGGCGGACACCGATATCATCGTCATGAACGATGGTACTGTCATCAATGCATATAATCTTGATTACAGTTCCAAGGACAAGTGCTACTACTCTCTGGACGAAGCCGGAGATCAAATGAAGTTCGTCAACAAAAATGACGTGATGATCATCAAGCTGGCTGATGGAACAAAGATAGATCCGGCAGCCGCACCCGAAGCCAAGAACGAAGCCGCTGCTGAAAGCACCAAGCCTGAGGTCAAGAATCCCGGCGAGCACGCTCCGGTCACACACAATGCCATCGAGCCGGATTTCGTAGAGCTGCAGCTTCCGAAGTATAAGAAAGGTGGAGGAACCATATTTAAGTATGAACTCCCGGAGCGTACCGAGAAACATATTCTGGTAAGTGACGGTAAGGATCAGGTATTGAACATGCGTCTCATAGACGCCGACAAGAAACTGCTTGCGGTGACACGCCCCCGATATAAAGAGGAAAAGAAGAAGGACAAAATCAAATATACGGAGACATACTACAAAATCCCTGATTGCGTGATACCGGAGTATGTCATGGTCGGCAATGACAGATATACTGTGACTGAAATTGATCCGTATGCTTTCCTGCACGATATCAAAGCTGGAGGCTTTATTGTAACGAAAATAACGATTATAGATCCACTGAACAGCATAGTGTTTCCGTCTACCCTCGAAAAAATAGGCACTGCAAGCTTTATGGAAAACTCGCTTGATAAGCTAATACTTCCCGAGAGCCTCAAAGAGATTGGAGACGGAGCATTCCACACTGCCGGAGGGGAGGATTTTTCCGAGCTGTATATTCCCAAAGGCGTAGAGAAAATTGGTGAATCTAGTTTCAAGTTCTTAGGGCCGAATACCAGCTATCGAGGTTTTTACCAGGGCTATATAAGCTCGATGCCCGATTTCATAACAACTGGCAACTGTAATACATACGGCATAGACGAGGAAGCCGTAGAGGCATACGAAAAGAAGAACAGATAACAGGAATCGCAACCGGGATTCCAAACATCAAAACGCCCGTTCCGTATGTCGGAACGGGCGCTTATATTTGTGTTTATGACGTAGATTTGACCAATTTTGAATAAAATATATAAAAATGGTGCAATATATTTGCTAATTTGAAATTAAAAATGTAATTTCACAGACAGGTTAATGCACCTTACGTGAGTAAGGTTATTAAGTGGATTGGTCTTCTTATAAGTAATCCAATATCCAATGTTCGACCTCGGCTGTCCGTTCCTGGCAGCCGGGTCTTTCATTTACAGGATCTTACTACCTGCTATTACTACAGGATCTTACTACCTGCTATTACTACAGGAGCTTACTACCTGCTATTACTATTGGATGTTACCTTATCCCAACAGGCTGCCGAGCGTTTCCTCCACTGCGTAGTTCAGGAAGCGGTTGTAGCGGAAAGCCTGCTCCAAGATGCTCCGCAGCCTGTCCCGATCCTTCAGCCATGTCTCCAGATTGGCGACAGTCGCCGTCGAGGCCACATAGTCGCGGGGCCTGACATATTCCACATACGGCCAGTCCTTATCAACCCCTTTGGGCGCCGTCTTCAGCATGTTCTCTCCTACTGTCGGAAACACATCGCGGAATTCCGGGTCACACATCATCTCGTCATATTCCTCGATGTTGTCCACTATCGATTTACGAATGGCGGCCAACACCTTGGGCGGGTGGCACACATTACCGGCGGCAATGAAGCACTGTCCCGGCTCGATGTGAAAATAATAGCCACCCGACGGAGCCTTCTTCCCTCCCGGCGGATTGATAAAGATGCCTATGTGCGTCTTATATGGAGTCTTGTCCGGCGAAAAACGGGTATCCCTGTATATACGGTATGTGCAGTCGCCCACCGACAGCATCGCGGCGCTCGGATCCAGCTCCGCAATCCGGTCTATCAGCTCTTGCGTCAGTCCACGCGTATACTGCAGCGCATGCTCATAGCGGTCCCGATTCGCCGTGAACCATTCCCTATTGTTGTTGCGCTTCAGGTCGCGCAAAAATTTCATTGTCTCTTTCATATCTCATTAACGAAAACAAGTGCCTTATTATATATAGCCGGACGCGTCAAAATTTTCTTTAAGAATATTTTGGCGGTTCAAAAAATCTTTATACTTTTGCACTAACAATATTGTTAGTCATTATTGTTTAACCACAGAACCAAACAACAATCAACTGATATGCAAGCGAATCCACAATCCGAACCACAGTCTACCGAGGAGCGAATCCTTGAGGCCGCCGTACAGGAGTTTATGACCAAAGGATACGCCGGAGCGCGCACCACGGCCATGGCCGAAGCCGCCGGCGTCACCCACGCCATGCTTCATTATTATTTCCGCACCAAGGACAAGCTGTTGGACCGTATTATCGAAAGCAAGATCGGCACGCTGCGCGACATCATGCTCGCGTCATTGGGCGACCCGACGATTCCCCTGTTCGACAAAATCAAAAGCACAATAGAGAACCATCAGGATTTCATCGCCGCCAACCCCGAGTTGCCACGGTTCATGATCAACGAGGTTCTGAACCGTCCCGACCGGATGCCTAAGGTAATAGAGCGACTTAAACACCACACGCCCCTTGTCGTGCAGTCCCTTCAGCGTCAGATTGACGAATATGCCGACCGGGGCCTGTGTCGCCGCGTTGACGCCGGCATGCTGATGCTCGACATCGTCTCGCTAAACATTTTCCCCTTCTCGGCCAAGCCGATGGTCAACGCCCTGCTGGGCGGCATGATGGAGAACTCGCAGGCCTTTGTCGAAGCCCGCAAGATAGAGAATGTGGAGACAATCATGAAAAAACTACAGCCATGAAAAAATCTATTATCATCCTATTATTAGGCATGTTCGTTCCCATATCGGTCCCGGCGCAAATCACGCTCGACTACTGCCTTGACCGCGCCGGGAAGAACTACCCTCTCATCCATAAGTATGACCTCGTGGCCAAAACCGCTGACCTGTCGCTGGCAGACATCAACAAGAGCTGGCTGCCGCGCATCAACGTCTACGGCCAGGCCACCATACAAAACGTGGTGCCGGAATTTCCCGGACAACTCAAGGATATTCTCGCCAAGTTGGGCCAGGATTACAAGGGTCTCGGTCATTTCCAGTATAAGGTTGGCGTCGACGTCTCTCAGACCATCTGGGACGGCGGCGCATCCAAAGCGCAGCGCGAGATAGAACGTACCTCGTCGGCCGAGCAACAGGCCGCCCTATCCGTCCGGATGTATGCCGTGCGCGAGAAGGTGATGAACCTATACTTCGGCATCCTGCTGATGGACGAACAGATAGCCCAGGTCGAAAACACCATCGCGCTGCTCAAGGCCAACCACACGCTGATGCAGTCCATGAAGACTAACGGCGTAGCAATGCAGAGCGATGTGGATATGGTCGAGGCACAGTTGCTCACCATGACCCAACAGCTGACCGGTGCGCGCAGTGCAGCCAAGTCATATAAGGATGTGCTCGCCGTATATATCGGCGAGAGTATTGACGGCAAGAGTCTGGTCAAACCCGAAGCCTCGATGCCGGCCAATCTCGACTCCAATCGTCCCGAGTTAGCACTGTTCAATGCGCAAAACAGGCATAATAATGCCCTTGACGCCGCCATAAACAGTTCCGTGATGCCTCGCATCGTTTTTTTCGCCCAATCATGGTACGGGTATCCCGGCATCAAATACTTCGAGAGCATGATGAAACGCGACCCGTCGTTCAACCTGATGGCCGGAGTAAAGATTTCATGGAACGTCGACGCATTCTATACAAAGAAGAACTCCCGCCACAAGTTAGCGCTGGCCGGCGAAGGCATCGAGAACGACCGCGAGGTGTTCCTATACAACACTCGCCTTCAGACAGCCGCACAGACTCAGGAAATCGACGGCATCCGCTCGGTCATGGCCGACGACGAGCGCATAGTGACACTGCGCGCCAGCGTGCGTCAGGCTGCGGAATCTCAACTGAAGAACGGCGTGATCGACGCCACCGCCCTTCTCTCCAAAATCACCGACGAAAACCAGGCTCTGCTCACCGCCCGCTATCACGAAATACAACTCCTGCAGAACATCTACAAACTCAAAAACACCCTGAACCGATGAAACACATATATATCCCCGCATCCATCGCTTTGACAGCCTTCCTGACCGCGTGCAACTCCGCACCCGACTACGACACCACCGGAATCTTCGAAGCCACCACCGTAACCGTCTCCGCCGAAACCTCGGGCAAGATTCTCCGGTTAGACATCAACGAGGGTGACTCCATCGTCAAGGGGCAACAGATAGCCGCCATCGATACCGCCGTGCTCGTGCTGCAGCAAAAACAGATTCTGAGCCAGCAGCAGTCTGCCCGGTCCTCGTCACCCGACATCGCCGCACAGGTCGCATCCCTGCGTTCGCAGATTTCGCACCAGCAGCATGAAGTGGAACGCTTGCAGCGACTCCTTGATGACGGAGCTACGACACAGAAGCAATATGACGACGCCACGGCTATGCTGCGCACCCTGCAGCGTCAGCTCGACGCTCAGCTGTCCACCCTCGGCAAGAGCCGCACATCCATCTCCGACAATGCCGCCGCGTTGATGTACCAGAGCGAACAGATAGCCGAACAGATTCTCAAAAGCCGCATCACGTCTCCCCTCACCGGCACCGTGCTCGTGAAATATGCCGAGCCGGGCGAGTTCGCCACTCCGGGCAAGCCGCTGTTCAAGGCCGCCAACATGAACGACGTGTACCTGCGCGCCTACTTTACGGCCAACCAGCTCGCTGATATAAAGTTAGGCCAGAAAGTGACCGTAATAGCCGATTTCGGAGGCGACGAGCAGTATGAATATCCCGGCACCATCACCTGGATTGCGGAGGAGAGCGAGTTCACTCCCAAGTCGATACAGACACGCGACTCACGCGCCAACTTAGTGTATGCCGTCAAGATTTCCGTCAGGAACGACGGTCGCCTAAAGCTCGGCCAATACGGAGAAGTTCGCCTATGACCACTCCCGCCATCGAAATAAACGGGCTCACCAAGCGCTACGGCTCCCTCACGGCCCTTGACGACATCAGTCTGTCGGTAAATACGGGCGAGATGTTCGGTCTGATCGGACCGGACGGCGCCGGCAAAAGCTCGCTCTACCGCATCCTGGCCACGCTGATGGCTCCGGATTCAGGCAGCGCTTCCGTGCTCGGTCTCGACACCGTCAAGGATTACCGTGCGCTGCGCCTCCGCATCGGTTACATGCCCGAACGCTTCTCGCTTTACCCCGACATGACCGTGATGGAAAACCTGCATTTCTTCGCCTCGCTGTTCGGCGTCAAGATCGAGGACAACTACGACCTGATCGCACCCTTTTTCGGGCAATTGGAAAAATTTCCCGACCGCATGGCCGGCAAGCTGTCCGGCGGCATGAAGCAGAAATTAGCGCTAAGTTGCGCACTGATTCACCGTCCCGACATACTGCTGCTCGACGAACCCACCACGGGCGTGGACGCCGTGTCGCGCAGCGAGTTCTGGGATATGCTCGCCACATTGCGGCAAAAGGAAATAACCATCCTGGTCTCCACATCTTACATGGACGAGGCCACGCGTTGCGGACGCATCGCCATGATGGACCGGGGACACATCCTGCGTGTCGGCACTCCCGATGCCCTCGCAGCCGGTCTGGGCGAGAACCTGTACAATGCCGTGTCGGCCGATATGTTCGGTCTGCTGTCGGCCTTGCGCAAACTGCCCGAGGTGTCCGACTGCTACACATTCGGAGCCACGCTGCACGTGGTCGGTTCCGACCGATTCGACAGCGCTGAGGCTGAACGCCGGCTCCGTCGCGAGGGGATAGCCGATGCAAGAATTTACCCTGCAAAGGGCAATATCGAGGACTTATTTATTAAATTAGCCGGTAATGAATGAAGATAATTACGCCATATCCGTACGGGGACTGACCAAGCGGTTCGGCTCGTTCACGGCTGTTGACCACATATCGTTCGACGTGGGCCGTGGCGAGATATTCGGCTTCCTTGGCGCCAACGGCGCGGGCAAGACCACTGCCATGCGTATGCTGTGCGGCCTGAGCCGTCCCACCGCCGGAGCAGGCACCGTTGCAGGCTGCGATATAAACACACAGTCCGAGATGATAAAGCGCCGCATCGGATACATGAGCCAGAAGTTCTCGCTCTACGAGGGTCTGACAGTGACGGAAAACCTGCGCCTGTTCGCCACCATCTACGGCATGTCCGACCGCGCGATCCGCGAGCAAAGCAACCGCGTGTTCTCGCTGCTTGACATGGACAACATGCGCGATACACTGGTCAAGGACATACCCGTGGGCTGGAAGCAGAAGCTGGCTTTCGCGTCGGCCACAATCCACAGGCCCGACATCGTGTTTCTCGACGAGCCTACCGGCGGCGTCGACCCCGTGACGCGCCGCAAGTTCTGGGAATTGATCTACCGCGTGTCGTCCGAGGGAATGACGGTGTTCGTCACCACCCACTACCTTGACGAAGCGGAATACTGCAACCGCGTGTCCATAATGGTAGACGGCCGCATCACGGCCCTCGACACTCCCGAGGCGCTTAAAAGCGAATACCATGCCGACACCATGGACCAGGTATTTAGAATCGTGGCCCGACAGGCCACCAGAGGTGAATAACCATGACTATATTTCAATCACTTATCAAGAAAGAGGCTCTGCACATAGTGCGCGACCGGCGCACCATGATCATCACTTTGGTAATGCCGTTAGTGCTGCTCTTGCTGTTCGGATTCGCCATCTCTATGGAGAGAAACGACGTGCGTGTTGCGGTTGTTGTTGACCGCCACACGCCGCAGACCCGCGAGATAGTGGCCCGGATGCAGGCCGATGACTATTTCTCCTTTACGGGCATAGTCTCCGAACGCGAGGCCGAGGATATGCTGCGGCGTGGCGAGACCGACGCCATCCTGTTCCTCCGCTCGGAGGACGGTCGCCTCACCGCACACATCGACGCCGATGCGTCCAATCCCGTAGTCGGCCAGGCATCGTCGGCCTACATTCAGAACCTCGTGTCGGGCAATGCCAAAGTGCCTGTGCTGACTTCCACCATGTACAATCCGCAGCTCAAAAGCGCCTACAACTTCGTGCCGGGCATAATGGGCATGATCTTCATACTGATCTGCGCCATCATGACCTCGGTGTCGATCGTGAGCGAGAAGGAGACCGGCACCATGGATCTGCTGCTTGTGTCGCCGGTGAAGCCGGGCGTCATCATCTTCGGCAAGCTCGTGCCTTATTTCCTGCTGTCGTGCGTACTGCTGTGCGTCATGCTGATTCTCGCCTACACCGTGCTTGGCCTGCCCGTGTCGTACACCATCGTCAGCGTGGTGGTCGTCTCCATGCTCTATGTGGTGCTCTCGCTCGCCATAGGGCTGTTGGTGTCTACCATCGTCAGCAACCAGGTGTCGGCGCTGATAGTGTCGGCGGTGCTGTTCATGCTTCCGGTCATCATGCTGTCGGGCATGATATTTCCCATCGACAACATGCCGGCCTTCTTCCGGTGGGTGTCGTGCGTCATCCCGGCCCGCTGGTACATCGAAGCCATGCGCAAGCTGATGATCCAGCAGCTCGAATTCCGGTATATACTTCAGGAATTCTTCATACTGCTTGGAATGACGGTACTGCTGTTGGTATTGTCCATCAAGAAATTCAATACAAAACATTCGGCGTATGAGTTTTAAAAGCAACCTCAGGATTCTGGGCGCTTTGTTGCACAAGGAACTTATGCTGATGAAGCGCAACCCGATAATCCCGAAAATCATATTTATAATGCCCATAGGCGTGATGCTGCTTCTGCCTCTTGTAGCCACTATGGACGTCAGGAATGTAAACATCACGGTGGTGGACAACGACCGCAGCCAGCTGTCGCGGCGCCTCGTGGCCGACATGGACGCCACGGCCGAACTGAAAGTGACCGACATCGTCGGCACTCATTCCGAAGCCGTGCGCAATGTGGAGAACGGCGATGCCGACGTTATCCTGACCATCCCGCCCCACTGGTCGCGCGACCTGTCTCAGCTTTATGT
This sequence comes from Porphyromonadaceae bacterium UBA3318, assembly GCA_002361235.1. Lineage (GTDB taxonomy): Bacteria > Bacteroidota > Bacteroidia > Bacteroidales > Muribaculaceae > Lepagella. Next base: position 18,111 of record DESI01000050.1, read on the forward strand.
GGAGGCCAACGGCGTCAACGCCACCAAGGGCACTCTCGGAGCGCAGTACGTCTCCGCTTCGCTAATGACCACCCTGGGCAAATGGCAGACCGCTCATGGAATCTCTATGACTGTACCGGCCGTCACGGTCAAGAACAGCTACAACCCCACGCTGAATTTTCGCAATTTCATGATTCCGGCCCTGCTTATCATTCTCCTTATTATAATATGCGGATTCCTGCCTGCCCTGAACTTAGTGAGCGAGAAGGAGTCGGGCACCATCGAAGCCATGAACGTCACCCCTGTGGGCCGCTTCACGTTCGTGCTCTCCAAGCTGATTCCCTTCTGGGTCGCGGCCATCTTCGTCATCACCGTGGGTATGCTGACAGGCTGGCTGGTCTATGACCTGTGGCCCGAAGGCAGCGTATGGGACATATACGTGGCCTCCATCCTGTTCAGCCTCGTTATGTCAGGACTCGGCGTAGCTATAGCCAACCGGTCGGCCACGATGCTGCAGGCCATATTCGTGATGTTCGCATTCATCATGATTTTCCAGCTGATGGGCGGTCTGTTCACTCCAATCAGCTCCATGCCGCAATGGGCGCAGATCGTCACCTACGCCGTACCTCCGCGATACTTCAACGAGATAATCCGCGCCATATACCTGAAAGGCGCATCCATGTCCGACCTGTGGACGCAATACGTATGCCTTGCGGGCATCGCAGTGCTGATCAGCTTATTCGCCGCCTGGTCGTACAAGAAAAGAGCGTAAGTTCAACTGTGTGTATATATTTCCCGCTCCGCAACACAATTTTTGTGTGGCGGAGTATTTTTTGCAATAATTGTATCACAATAAGCGTTAATAAGTATTAGAGGAATTAGGGGCTGTCCGTACCGCCCCTGCAATATATTCCGCTTGTGCATAGGAATAATTTATAAAAATCTTCATATTTTGGATCCGAATTACAACAATCAATGGCAGCAGCCGCAGGGTGGCCCCCAGGGTCCCTGGCAGCAGCCTCCGCAATATAGTTCCACCAGCGACTTCGTAGGCGCCATCAAGACCTGCATCAGCAAGTATGTGGACTTCAACGGCCGTGCCGGTCGTCCCGAATTCTGGTGGTGGACTCTGCTTGTTTTCCTGCTCACCGGCGTCCTGGCGTTTCAGCCGTGGGTCAGCAGCATTCTCAGCGCTGCAGTGCTGCTTCCCAATCTGGCCGTGACATGGCGTCGTCTGCACGACATAGGCAAAGCCGGCGGTTACTTCTTCATCGGCCTTATACCCATTGTGGGCTGGATTATCCTGATCGTATGGCTTGCTCAGCCTTCGCAGCCCGGCCCCAACCGCTTCGGCTACGGCCCGGACAACATCCACATCAACCGCCCTCCCTTCGTCTAAACCATCCTCTTAATTTCTAAACTTTTTACTACTCCAAGAGCCTCCTCGGGAAAGAAAGATATGATACCGAACCATTTGTTGCCTAAATGGAATTATCAACCGCTGACCAGCCAGGAAAAGCGTCAGGCCGGCGACGTTGCAACCGCGTGCGGGGGCAACGATGTCATTGCCGAACTTCTGGTGCGTCGCGGAGTCACCACACCCGCCGAGGCCGAATCATTCTTCGCTCCCTCCATCTCCGACCTGCACGATCCGTTCCTGATGCCCGACATGGACCGGGCCGTGAACCGTCTCAACGCCGCGATGGGCGCCAAGGAACGAATCATGATATACGGCGACTATGACGTGGACGGCACCACGGCCGTGGCGCTCGTGTACAAGTATCTGCAGAATTATTACTCCAACATCGAGTACTACATACCCAGCCGCGACGACGAGGGATACGGCATATCGCTCAAAAGCATTGACTATGCCGCCGAGCGTGGCATCAAGCTCATCATCGTGCTGGACTGCGGCATCAAGGCCATCAAGGAGATTGAGTACGCAAAGAAACAAGGCATAGATTTCATCATCTGCGACCACCATGTCCCGGACGAGATCCTGCCCGACGCCGTGGCCATCCTCAACCCCAAGATGCCCGGCTCCACCTATCCCTGCCCGTACCTGTCAGGTTGCGGCGTGGGATTCAAGTTCATGCAGGCCTTCGCCAAGAGCAACGGCCTGACCAACCACAACGAGCTGGAGTCGCTGCTCGACCTCGTGGCCGTATCCATCGCCGCCGACATCGTGCCCATCGTGGACGAAAACCGCGTCATGGCATATCACGGCCTGCGCCGCCTCAACTCCAACCCCAACCTGGGACTGAGGAGCATAATCCGCCTCTGCAAGCTCACCAACAAGGACATCACCATCTCGGAGGTGATATTCAAGATCGGACCGCGCATCAACGCATCGGGCCGTATGCAGAGCGGTATGGAGGCCGTAGACCTCCTGGTGAGCCGCGACCTGCACGAAGCATACGAGAAAGGCAAGGACATCGACCAGTACAACCGCGACCGCAAGGAGCTGGACAAGAAAGTGACCGAAGAAGCCAACACGCAGATCGAGAAGAACGTGGACATCACCAGCGGCAAGCGCTCCATCGTAATCTACAACAAAGACTGGCACAAGGGCATCATCGGCATCGTGGCCTCGCGCATCACCGAACTTTACTATAAGCCCGCCGTGGTGCTGACACTCAGCAACGGCCTGGCCACCGGCTCCAGCCGCTCGGTGCAGGGATTCGACATCTACGCGGCGGTCAATTCCACGCGACATCTGCTCGAGAACTTCGGCGGCCATACATACGCCGTGGGCCTCTCGCTCAAGGAGGAGAACATTCCCGAGTTCAGCCGTCTGTTCGAGGAATATGTGGCCTCCCACATCCAGCCCAACCAGCTGGAGCCGCACCTGGACATCGACGCCGACATCGAGTTCGCCGACATCACGCCTGAACTCCTGTCCATGCTCAAGAAGTTCAACCCCTTCGGACCCGGCAACCAGAAGCCGCTGTTCCGCACACGCAACGTGTTCGACTTCGGCACGTCCAAGCTGGTGGGCAAGACCCTGGAGCACATCAAGCTCGAGCTGGAGGACAATTCCACCAGCCACGTCATCAACGCCATCGCGTTCAATATGTCGCAGTATTTCGAGCATATCCACGCCCACAAGCCCATCGACATCATCTATACCATCGAGCAGTCCAAGCGCGGCAACAACTCCGACTCCATCCAGCTCATGATCCGCGACATGCACCCCTCGGACACCGACCAGTGACACCCATATTTTTTAAGGAATGAAGCCTGAGGAAGTCCTTAAGAAATACTGGGGCTACGACTCGTTCCGTCCCCTGCAGGCCGACATAGTCCGGTCCGTCCTCTCCGGCCGCGACACGCTGGGCCTCATGCCCACAGGCGGCGGCAAGTCCATTACGTTCCAGGTACCCGGCCTCATATCCGACGGCCTGACGGTGGTAGTGACGCCCCTGATCTCGCTGATGAAGGACCAGGTGGACAACCTGCGCCGTCACCATATCCGCGCCGTTTATTTCCATGCCGGCATGTCGCTGCGCGAGCGGAACGTGGCAATGGAGCACCTGACCAACGGCAAGGCCAAATTCCTCTACATCGCCCCCGAACGCCTCAAGGCCGAGCAGTTCATGAACCGCCTCCGGATGCTTGACGTCAGCCTTATCGTGGTCGACGAGGCGCACTGCATCTCGCAGTGGGGCTACGATTTCCGTCCTTCCTACCTCAACATCCGCTCGTTGCGCGCCATCGCGCCTCAGGCGCCCGTATTGGCGCTGACCGCCACCGCCACGCCCGAGGTGGCGCAGGACATCTGCCGCAACCTCGACATGAAGGACCCTGCCGTGCTCCGGATGAGCTTCACGCGCAGCAACCTGTCCTACATAGTTCGCCCTGCCGCCACCAAGATAAGCGAAGTGCTGCATATACTCAGCCGCACGTCCGGCTCCGCCATAGTATATGTGCGCAGCCGCAAGCGCACCGGCGAGATAGCCTCTTTCCTGCAGACCTCCGGCATATCGGCCACGGCATACCATGCCGGCCTGGATTTCGAGGTCAAGGAGCGACGACAGAACGACTGGCAGCAGAACAAGGTGCGCGTCATGGTGGCCACCAACGCCTTCGGCATGGGTATCGACAAGCCCGACGTGCGCGTAGTGATACATTACGACGTACCGCCCGGCATCGAGGAGTATTACCAGGAGGCCGGTCGTGCCGGTCGCGACGGCAGGCAGTCGTATGCGGTGCTTCTCACATCGTCCACCGACGCCGCATTGCTGCGCCGTCGCGTCACGCAGGAATTTCCCGACCGCGAGGTGATTCGTCAGGTCTACGAGCATGTCTGCAATTTCCTGAGCATATCGCTGTACGAGGGCTACGAGTCCGTCCACGAGTTCGACATCATGCGCTTCTGCCGGGTGTTTCATCATGAGCTGCGGCAGTGTCATGCCGCGCTGCGCATCCTGGAGCAGGCCGGTTATATGCAGTATATCGAGGATAGCGACCGCCGCGCCAAGGCCATGATCACCGTGTCGCGCGAGGAGCTGTATCATCTGCAGGGAGCGTCGCCCGTTGCCGAGGCGCTGCTGAAACGTATGCTGCGAGACTATACGGGCCTTTTCATGGACTATCAGCCCATCAGCGAACATAACCTTGCCGCCGGACTGCAGATCACGCCCGATCAGGTCTATGACGCACTGCTGGAGCTGGGCCGCATGAAGATAGTGTCGTACATACCGCGCAGCAACGTGCCTGTGATTTACCTCCCCACGCGCCGTGAGGAGCCGAAGCACTTGGTTATAGGCCGCGACATATACGAGGACCGGCGCAAACGCCTCAGCCGCCGCGCCGAGGCCATGATTGACTATGCCATGTCAGGCCGAGGCTGCCGCGAACACAAGCTGCTGGAATATTTCGGCGAGCACCGCGACGACACCTGTGGCCGCTGCGACCTCTGCCGCGACCGCCGCAACCGCCACGACCGCCACGACCGTAGCAAGGCTCCCAAGAACCGCGATGAATCAATTATAGCCGATGTGATGTCCTTCCTTAAGGAGCGTCCCTACGGAGCCGATTTCCGCATCCTTGAACACTCCCTGCGCGTCCCCGCCGACGCCCTCTCGCGCGTCCTCGCCTTCCTCTGCTCCGAAAATTATCTGATTCTTGATAATTATTCCTACCGATTACCCGACAGCAAATAGCCCATTGCCCGCACCGTAATTACTAATTGCCGTCTCCCTTTCTATCCGTGCTGAGGCGGAAGCCGAAGTCCCCGAAGTCCCATCCCTTGTGGGCTGATTCCGTTGTCAGGTCGTCGGAGCTCCGAACGACGAGCTGTAGCCGTCGTTGTGGCCCGGATGTCCCATGGTCAGCTGCGAGGCTATCTTCACGGTATGCGGCCCTGGACCGGCGTTCAGATGGTCCACGATGTTCATCAGTTTCCTTGACTTTATTCTTGATTCCAGCTCCACGTTGTCCTCGTCGAACAGCGACGGAGCAAGATACGTGGCCGGCGTCAGGTCCGTCAGCACCACGCCCGCACGTTTGTAGGCGATATCTGGATTGAATATGGATTCCAATAGAGCCACGCCTGCGTGCGTTATCTGCGCCGCGTCGGCCGTCGGCGGATTGAATATGGTTCCGGCGCTGGGCGACTGATAGCCGCGTTCGGTGTGGAACCGGTTGGTCTGCAGGAACACGCTCATCGCGCCGCACTGGCCTCCCTGCTCGCGCAGGCGCCTTGATACATGCGCGCAGTATATCGCGATGCGCGACCGCAGATAGTCGAAATCATCAATGTCCTCGGGATAGGTGCGCGTCTCGCTGATGGAGTCCTGCAGCTTGCGCTCCTTGAAGTCGAGCGAGATGCAGTCCTCGCCGTGCAGCTCTCGCCACGACCGCTCGCCGTTCACGCCCAATCGGCCGCGCACCCACAGCACCGGTTTGCGCATGAAGTCGCCGATGGTGTACACACCGTCCATATACAGCCGCTTGGTCAGCCGTCGCCCCACACCCCACAGCTCGCCGATGGACAGTCTGTCGCATATCGCAGCCACCTCGGCCTCGTCGCTCAGCACCACCACGTTGCGGCCACCTTTCTTACCCACCTCCGTGGCTATCTTGGCCAGTGTCTTGCTCCGGGCAAAGCCCACCGTCACCGGTATGTGCTCCTCCTCCCAGCACGTGCGCCATATCGCCGTGCCTATGGCCTCTAATTCCCGCTCCGGTATACCGTCCATCAGCATGAACGACTCGTCTACCGAATAGTCGAGCGTCCGGGGGGCGTACCGCTGCAATATGGCATGCACGCGCAGTGATATGTCGCGGTATAGCAGATGATTGCCTGAAAGCGCAATCACATCGCCGCGCTCCATCATGTCGCGGATCTCGAATGCCGGCTGGCCCATGCGGATGCCAAGCCGCTTGGCCTCGTTGCTGCGCGCTATCACACACCCGTCGTTGTTGCTCAGCACAACCACCGGGCGACCCTCAAGCTCTCGGTTCAGGGTCCGTTCGCAGCTTACAAAGAAATTGTTGCAGTCTGCCAGTCCTGTCACAGTCAGTTTATTACTACGGTACCCATGCCCTGCAGCACTACGTACGTGCGGGCAAACTGGCGTATGAAGTTCAGCGTAGCCTGATTCGGTCTGGTCATTGCTTTTGATTTGGAGTCTGTTTGTTTCAGTGAGTAATCGTGGGCCATAGGCATAAGGTTTTTAATAATCTTACAGCGCAGATAGTCTTTATTGAGTTCAAGATCTATCTTACCAATCTGAACGAAACGGAGTCCCGGATTGTTCCCGCATGGGTTAACAATTCTGAACTACAATAATATAACGCCGTCTGTTTCCTTATATTATTTTTGGTCCCGAATAAAATTCAAGTATTTCAAGCCGTGTCCCTTACTGGAGCGGCGACGTCCACGTCGCCAATAGCGGCTCAGGTTCTCCGGTCTGAAATAGTTAAAGCGGAACCTGCCTTATCGGCCGGTCCCGCAGTATCTAAATGCACCGCTCGCGCGGGGTCTCGCTCACAGTGTGAGCACTATGTCTTTCTCAGCCGCGATGCGACGCAAATTCAGTATCGCATAGCGCATACGTCCAAGCGCTGTATTGATGCTTACTCCCGTTATCTCCGCTATCTCCTTGAAGCTCAAGCTCTGGTAATAACGCATCTTCAACACCTGCCGCTGCAGCTCGGGCAGCTCCTCTATCAGCATCTTGACGTCGGACTTGATCTGGTCCGATATCAATACGTCCTCTATGGTCTGCTCGCACAGCTCCTTGCGGTTCAGCACGTTCACGTCCGTAAGGTCCGTGGACTGAAGATTTTCCGATTTTTCCTGACGATAATAGTCTATGATCAGGTTATGCGCTATACGCGAAATCCAGGCCGGAAACTTTCCGTTCTCGGTGTACCGACCCTGACGTATGGTCTGTATCGCCTTCACGAAGGTTTCCTGGAATATATCGTTCGCCACATCCTCGCTTTTGATGATGCGTAGTATGTAGTTGTATATCCGGTCCTGATGACGCTTCAACAAGGTGTCGAAAGCGTCATTGCTACCCTGTGCATAAGCCCTGACAAGTTCCTCGTCGGTCAAGGTTGTTTGTTGTGCCATTCTGCTGTTGATTTGTTGCGTAGATTTTTTCAATAGGCAGCTTGGTGTTTGTTTGTTCGTTTGTATTCGGGCCGACCTTGCAGTCCGCCATCGTTTGTTTTCAGGCAGGCTTTGCAGTCCGTCTTCTTTTATATTCAGGCCGACCTTGCAGTCCGCCCGGATTGTTAATTGCGTGTGTTTTTCTACACGTGATGACAAAATTACAACACGGAACGACAAAATGCAAGTTTTAGCATACAAATTAATGTTAAACTTCCTTAATTTATTCTCCGTACGAAGGTGTAATTTTTCCTCCCTCTTTCCACATTCCCCTCTTTTTATCCGCGCTGAGGCGGAAGCCGAAGCCCCCGAGTGTCCGTCTTTTGTCCCGGCGGCGAGCTTCAGCGAGCCTTCATCCTGCCTCACCGTGCCTTCATCCTCCTTCAGTTCGCCTTCATCCTGAACTTAGCCGCGCACCAGTCCGCGCTCAGCTTCTTGTCCACATATTCCAGCCCCTGCTCGGCAGCCGCAGCCTCTATCATCGGCAGGTCGTGGTCGTAGAAGCCGCTCAGCAGCATCACGCCCCCGGGCTTAAGCGCACGCGCATACGCCGCGATGTCGCCAAGTATTATGTTCCTGTTTATGTTAGCCAATAGATAATCGGTCGGTTCCAGCTCGCTCAGCGCCGACGCGTCGCCGCATATCATGCGTATGTCGCGGCCATTGACCCGCGCGTTGTCCACGGCGTTATCCCACGCGTCCGGGTCTATCTCGATGCCCGTCACCGGCGCCGCGCCGCGCATCGACGCCAGCATGGCCAGTATTCCCGTGCCCGTACCCATGTCTATCACGCTCCTGCCCTGCAGATCCTCGTTCAGCAGCCACGCCGCCATGCGGCTTGTGGTGTGGTGATGCCCCGTGCCGAACGCCATCTTCGGGTCTATCACTATGTCGTAGCGCGCCTCGGGCACATCCTTGTGGAAGCTGGAATGCACCACGCACTCACCCTCTATCACGATAGGCTGGAAGTAATTCTTCTCCCACTCCTCGTTCCAGTCGCGCCCCTCTATTCGTCCGGAGCTAACCTTGAACTCCGTCGGAATCGGGAAGTCCGCCAACGACTCGCGGGTCAGCGCCTCTGCGTCGGCGGTGGCATCAGCCGCTATATACGCCGTGAGCCCGACTGCGTCAGGCTCAAATGTCTCGAATCCCGCATCGGCTAAAAACGACGCCGCCAGATCCGTTATATCTTCATTGCACGGTTCGAAATCCACCCGAACCTCGAAATAGTCTTTGCCCATTAAGTTAAGATTTTTTCTTCTTCAGTTTCTTCACCATCTTCCTGGCCGGTCCTATCAGCGAGATGCCAAACATCACGTAGTCCAGCGGACTGATCTTGCCCACCAATGTTCTCAGCAGCGTGCGGCCCACGCCGGCAGGCTTGCGTACGCCCGCTATCTCCGGCACATACATAGCCACCTGCCCCATCATCGGCAGCGCCTTGGCCACCTTCGACGTTCCGAACGGATTCTTCAGCTCCGCAATTGACTGCCGCATATTGGCCTTGCAGAATTCCTTGCGCATGGCCGTCAGCGCGCGCTTGTAGCGCAACTCCTCGATGGTGTATCCCTTGAAGTCCTTCTTCAGTTGCGCCTTGTCGGTCGCATCCACTCTTACTATCTCGTTCTTTGCCATGATGCCTCAAGTATTTATCAGTTATTCTCGGTCACATCCGGAGTGATCAGCACGCGCGTCAGCATCTTGGCCAGCGGATTGAGCAGCAACGGCTTGCGCAGCACCCATATCAGCACCAGACACAGCAGCACTATACCACCTACGGTCAGATACGCCAGTGCCGGACACATTATCAGGGTGAACACATGCACCAGCGCGAAGCTGAACAGTATCAGCGCCAGGAAGCCCAGCAGCGCGCACAGAAAGCCGATGATCAGCATCGTCAGGATGGCCGTCAGTTTCTCGGCCAGTGTCAGCTTGGCGTAATCCAGCTCCAGCTGCACCCAGTTCTTGCCCTGTTCTATTATGTTTTGGATATCATCCAGTATCTTCAGTCTCATAGTGGAATAGTATTATAATCAGCAGCGCTTTTATTTCGGAGGCGAGTTTCAGCGAGCATCAAGCGCAGAGGCGGCCGCCATTGCCGCCGCCCCTGTCACGTGTCCTTATTATTTCTCTGAGCCGGCAAGCTCGGCTACCAGCGCGTCGACATCCTTGTCGGAAATCTCGCAGCCGTGTTTGTGCAGTATCTCGCATATCTTGGCGCGTACTTCAGCGCCCTTTTCGGGTGCGAACAGCAATGCCGCTCCGCAGCCCACTATAGCTCCGCCCACAAAAGCGGATATCAATGTCAGTGCTCTCATCTTTTCGTCGTTTTTAGTATTATAAACCGGCCATTAGAGCTTCTCCTCGATCTGATCCTCGATCTCGTCTACCAGCTCATCCAGCTTATCTTTCTTCAGCGTGATTCCCTTCTCCTTCAGGAATTCAACGATCTTGGCACGTGTGTCGGTTCCCTTGTCGGGAGCCACGAGCAGTCCTACGGCTGCGCCCGCTACGGCACCGCCTATCACGGACAGAATGATGTGAAGTGGTTTCATAATTCTGGTTTGTTTTTTAGTTTATATTAATTTCATCTTTTATAACAACGAAGTTACAAAAAAAGTCGTCAACATCATAATATTTACACAAAATTATTATCCCGTGCTCCATATTTTCACGATTTTTACTAATTTTGTGCTTTTAAAAGAAACCATTGAGCAGGCTGAATGCCTGCAAATCATAAACACATGGACAACAAAGTCAACGCAGAGACACTTCAGGACAGCGCCACGAACGAGGCAGGCCTCAGCTTCGTGGAGCAGGAAATAGTAAACGACCTGGCGGCCGGCAAGAACGGCGGACGCCTCAACACCCGTTTCCCGCCCGAGCCCAACGGCTACCT
>DESI01000050.1:28901-29084 GCA_002361235.1 Porphyromonadaceae bacterium UBA3318
GCCCAACGGCTACCTGCACATCGGGCACGCCAAGGCATTCATCATGGACTTCGGCGCGGCCGAAAAGTTCGGCGGCACGTGCAACCTCCGCTTCGACGACACCAACCCCCAGAAGGAGGACACCGAATACGTCGAGGCCATCAAGGAAGACATCCACTGGCTGGGCTATGACTGGGGCGACCG
>DESI01000050.1:29396-43332 GCA_002361235.1 Porphyromonadaceae bacterium UBA3318
TACGCCTCCGACTATTTCCCCCAGCTGTTCGAACTGGCAAAGCGCCTGATACGCGAAGGCAAGGCATACGTCGACGAGCAGACCAGCGAGCAGATAGCCGCACAGAAAGGCACGCCCACCGAACCGGGCACACCCTCCCCCTTCCGCGACCGCCCCGTGGAGGAAAACCTCGACCTGTTCGAGCGCATGAACCGCGGAGAGTTCGACGAAGGCTCCATGGTGCTCCGAGCCAAGATAGACATGGCCTCCGACAACATGCACTTCCGCGACCCCATCATGTACCGCATCATCAAGACCCCCCACTGGCGCACCGGCGACACCTGGAAGGTATACCCCATGTACGACTTCGCACACGGCCAGAGCGACTACTTCGAAGGCGTCACACACTCCATCTGCACCCTCGAGTTCGTGCCTCACCGCCCCCTGTACGAATACTTCGTCCGCGAGCTGGCCGACGACACATACTGCCCCCGCCAGATCGAATTCAACCGCCTCAACCTCACCTACACCGTCATGAGCAAGCGCAAGCTGCTCCAGCTGGTCAAGGAAGGCCTCGTAGCCGGATGGGACGACCCCCGAATGCCCACCCTGCGCGGACTGCGCCGCCGCGGTTACACCCCCTCCAGCATCAAGAACTTCATTAACCGCATCGGTTACACCAAATACGAAGCCCTGAACCACATCGAGCTCCTGGAGCACTCCGTGCGCGAAGACCTCAACGCCACCGCCACACGCGTCAGCGTCGTTCAGAACCCCGTCAAACTCATCCTTGACAACTACCCCCAGAGTCAGACCGAGATGATGGAGATGGACAACAATCCCGAGAACCCCGCCGAAGGCACCCATCAGATGCCTTTCAGCCGCGAACTATGGATAGAGCGCGACGACTTCATGGAGAATCCCCCCAAGAAATTCTTCCGCCTCTCCCCCGGCAAAGAAGTGCGTCTCAAGGGAGCATATATAATAAGGTGTAAGGAAGACGGCGTAGTCAAGGACGCCGACGGCAACATCATCGAACTGCACGCCGAATACGACCCCGACACACGCAGCGGCCTCCCCGGCGCCGACCGCAAGGTGAAAGGCACCCTCCACTGGGTGTCCGTCCCCACCGCCACACGCGCCGAGATACGCGACTACGACCGCCTGTTCTCCGTCGAGAACCCCTCGGCCGAAGAAGGCGACTTCCGCGACCTGCTCAACCCCGACTCGCTCCGCGTGCGCGACAACGCCATGATCGAACCCTGGCTCGCCGAACGCATCCAGACCGGCGACCACTACCAGTTCCAGCGCCTCGGCTACTACGTGGTCGACAAGGACTCTACCCCCGGCCATCCCGTCTTCAACAAGACCATCGGCCTCAAGGACACCTGGGCCAAAGAGATGAAGAAAGCCTGACTCACGCTCATCAAGCCTTACAAAGGCGGCACCACCGGTGTCGCCTTTGTTGTTGTGTCCTTGTGTCGTCTGCTTTTGTTGTGTCCTTGTGTCGTCTGCTTTTGTTCCGGCGGTGAGCTTCAGCGAGCCTCACTGTCCTGCGCATTGCATAAATTTCTCCCCCGTTTTTAACCGATATGTCAAATAAAATTCGTAATTTTGCTAATGGTTCTCACTTAAGCAGAAGGAACCGAAGCAATATTTAAGTGGCATTGCATCGTCACTTTTCGGAAGTTTGGCAAATTGGATTATCTTATCACATTGTGTATCAACGATATATCCAACTGTCACGCCAAGTAAAGGAACACCCTGAACTGCAGGCCCGCACCCTCTCTCCCATATCGCAGCACCCTCTCTCCCATATCGCAGCCCCCCTTCCCCAGTCGCGGAGCCGTTCTGTTCAACGACGGAGTCGTTGTCCCTCAAGGGCTCGCGCCACCCGCCAAAACACACCGCATTCCGCATTCCGCATTGCCCCATGTCCTGGTACGTTCTTAACCACATCGCCACCACTCCGTGCCATCAGGCGCAAAAGACCGTGGACCGCTTCAACAGCGCCTCCGACGTCTCTCTTGAGCTATTTGCTCCCACATACGTGGTGCAGGAAACACACAACGGCCAGACGCACCTGCGCACCGCCAACCTCACCTTCCACTACGTCTTCGTCCGCGGCGACTTCGATGACATAAAACGGCTGTGCGGCCAGGACAACGGCTTCTCATTCCTGATTGACCGAGGCTCAGAGGAACGGTACGCCACCGTTTCCGAACAGGACATGGCCAACTTCCGCAACATAGCCCGCGCCTACCACAACAGCCTCCCGTATTACCCTCTCCAGGACATTGACCTTGACGACGGCGATCTTGTCGAAGTCGTCAACGGCGACTTCCCCGGCCTCGTCGGCCGCTTCATGCCCAAAGCCAAAAGCAAGTCAGGCGACATTGTACTCAGCATCTTCCAGGGTGTCGGCACCGTCGCCTTCAACATCCGCAACACCGACGTCCGCGTGCTTGAGTTTTCCCGCCACACCACCCGCGCCAACGACCAGATCGACGCCTTCATACCGCATCTGCTTCAGGCCATGCGCCTGTTCCATGCCGGCTCAGACATTCCGCAATCCCTCCTCGCCAAGCTCAATGTCTTCACCCGCCGCATGGCCGTGGCGAAGGTAGGCAACCGCAAGCTCAACGCCAAACTTCAGGCCCTGCTCTACGGCGCCAACCACATCCTCGGCGACATGACGGCCGCTCACGCCGCCCGCACCCGCTATCAAGAACTCTCCCCCGCCGTCACCAACCCCTGGACCATAGCCCTGACCCGCCTCATCTTCGCCGTCCTCGACGCCCACAATGGCATTCCGCATTGCCCATTGAGCATTGACCTCACTCCCTCTTCCAAGTCCCAGCGCCAGCTGGCTGCCGAGTATACCCACTACGCATTATATTGATTAAAAAGCGTCTTGTTCAATCATATTGAAAATACTAAGCGCATTGCAAAAAACACCATCTTCCTTTACTTTAGGATGTTGGTAATGATGGCTGTATCTTTATTTACTTTCAGAGAATTATTGAAGCTCTTGGGAGTAGAAGATTACGGAACCTATAATGTCGTGGGAGGTGTCGTAATATTATTCTCTTTCCTAAGCAATGCAATGACTAATTCAAATCAGCGCTTCTTGTCATTTCATATTGGTAAGGGAGATGTAGTTCTCTTAAAGAGAACATTTTCCATGATTATAAATGTGCAATTTATTATTGCATTGGGAATCATTATTCTGGCTGAGACGTTAGGATTATGGTTTATTAATTACAGGATGAATTTTGCACACCAAAATATGGCGACAGTTAATTGGGTATATCAATTCACAATTTTAACTTTTATAATACAAATTCTGCAAATTCCATATACATCTTCGATTATATCCCATGAAAGGATGGCATTTTTTTCCTATGCAAGTATTGGTGAAGCGTTTTTACGTCTTGGAATAGTTCTTAGCTTAGGATTATTTAGTTCCAATCGTTTGTTGATATATTCATTACTGCTTTCAATAAGTTCATTAACTATATATTTGATTTATAAGGGTTATTGTAATTATTCCTTTAGAGAATGTAAATATATTAGATTTTGGAATAAAAAAATGTTTGTGAAACTTACAAGTTTTTCAACATGGAATATGATTGGGGGTATAGGAAATGTATGTGCCGGGCAAGGCATAAATATACTTTTTAATATATTTGGAGGAGTGGTAGTCAATGCCGCCATGGGTGTATCGCATCAAGTCAGCGCTGCGGTAACGTCATTAGTATCAAATATACAGACGGCTTTCAATCCTCAAATTATAAAATCATACGCTACTGAAGACATTGAATATTTTCAATCATTAATATTCAGGGCAGCCCGTTTTTCTTTTATTCTAATATATATATTCGGTGCTCCTATTATAATATGTTGTGACAGCGTGTTACATATATGGCTAACTGATGTGCCAGAATATGCAGTACCTTTTACTTGTATAACCATAGCAGTATGTATGGTTGATGCTTTATCGGGACCTCTATGGACCGGAGCACAGGCCATCGGAGATATCAAGAAATATACTCTTTGGCTAACAGCATTTACGGTTCTTTATCTTCCGATATCTTACATAATCCTCAAATTCGGATATTCTCCCGTAATAGTGCTGATTGCTCGAATAGGGCTCTCAATAGTTTTGCATATATATAGATTAATCTATTTAAGGAGAAAACAGAATTTTCCAAGCCTAAACTTTTTCAAACAAGTTTCATCTCGGGCATTTGTCTTAATGATTATAATGGGCGCAGTTATAGTCATTGATATATCTTGTAATAGCTTTAAACTTGTATCCATTTGGATGATTCCAATGTATTTAGTCCTATTTTTACTAATTGCATGGCCTCTTATGGTGACTAAATCAGAAAGCAGATTTGTCATTAGCCATTTATTAAGAAAAATAGAAGGCAATTGAAATGAATAATTAATTTTTTATATTTATAAAGGATTCACAACAAATCTATGAATAAATTCTATGCAAATGAAAGATCCGTTCTGATTCTCTTGGCGCTTCTTAAAGCGCACAACATAAAAAGAGTGATTGCAAGTCCAGGCACAACAAATCTATCATTAGTTGCAAGTCTGCAAAGCGATCCCTTCTTTGAAATGTACTCGTGCGTTGACGAACGTTCCGCAGCTTACATGGCCTGCGGTATAGCAGCAGAAACAGGAGAACCCGTCGTAATAACATGTACAGGGGCGACTGCGTCCCGCAACTACCCCAGCGGACTAACAGAGGCATATTATAGGAAATTGCCGATTCTTGCTATTACCGGCACACAAGATGAAAATAAGATAGGTCATCTTCATGCTCAGGTAATAGATAGGAGCGTAATACCTAATGATGTTGTTAGATATAGCACCCATATAAGGGCGACATATACTGACGAGGATGCATATTATACAGAGCTAAAAATCAATCAAGCCATAAACGAATTATTCCGCCATGGCGGTGGTCCGGTACATATCAATCTTCACACGCTGTATATTCGAGATTTCCATGTCAACTCACTTCCAGCTGTACGCGCTATTCATTGTTTAGATTATACAAAGATTGATTCCTTCCCGAAATTACCAAAGGGAAGAATCGGTGTTTTCGTAGGATCCCATGCTACGTTCACGCCTGAACTAACCATGGCTGTAGACAATTTCTGCGCCGCTCACGATGCAGTTTGCTTCTGTGATAATACAAGTGGTTATTATGGGAAATATCGCATTAATTATGCGTTACTTGGATCTCAGGAAAAAGCAGAATATACAAATATCAATGTTTTAGATTTGTGTATTCATATCGGAGAAATATCTGCTGACTATGCTACCTTGGGAAATATGGTAAGAAAAAATGTATGGCGAGTATCTGAAGATGGCGAGATACGTGACCAATTCAAGAAACTGACATACGTTTTTGAAATGTCCGAAATCGATTTCTTCAAGTATTATACACCAGATGAGTTTGACATAAAGAGAGACTATCTTATGGAGTGTCAAAAGCTTGACGAGGCTATCAGAGCCAGACTCCCCGAAATTCCATTCTCTAATGTATGGATTGCATCGCAACTATATGACAAGCTGCCGTCCGGAAGCGAAATACATTTTGGAGTATTAAACAGCATTCGATCCTGGAACCTGTTCAATCTTCCACGAAATGTCCATTCATTTGCAAATGTAGGTGGGTTTGGAATTGATGGTGGTGTCTCATCTATGCTTGGCGCATCATTCATAAATCATAATCGTCTATATTTCGGAGTATTCGGAGACCTTGCATTCTTCTATGACATGAATAGCATAGGAAACCGTCATGTCGGCAGCAATGTAAGGATAATGGTAATAAACAATGGCCGTGGTCAAGAGTTCCGTAACCATTATCATACAGGATCTATCTTTGGCAAAGATGCAGACAAATATATTGCCGCAGGCGGACACTTTGGCAATATGTCAAAAACGTTACTTAAAGATTATGCCGAAAACCTCGGCTTCACTTATATCTCGGCATCAGACAAAGAGGAATTCAAGAACGTATATGAAACATTTGTAAATCCGAATTTAACGGACTCGCCTATCTTATTCGAATGCTTCACAGATACGGATGATGAGGCGAATGCATTGAAAGCTTATTGGAATGCCGACAAAGATATTAAAAACACAATTATTAACAAAGTAATAGAAGCATCCGGCGGCAAACAGGCACTACGAAACGTCCTCGGACCCAGAGGAATAAAATTCTTCAGAACGATTTTAAACAAAAGAACATAGAGTGATGTCTGATCGGTTGTTTTTTAATTCCCGGTTATGAGAAACTGATTACATGCACCGGCCACAACATCAAAGCGACTATTAAATAAAAGCAATGGCCAGATTGGGGGGGGACTCTCTTTTCCAAAACAAATATTCAACTTCTGAAAGAACACACTAAAGAGACCTGATATGAAAGTTGATATAATAACGATGCATTGCCCTCTGAATTATGGTGCCGTTCTTCAAGCATACGCATTGCAAACATATATACATCATTTGGGGCATGAAGTGGATATCATTGATTATAGACCTTATTATATCGTATATGATCAGAGTTTGTTGTTCGTAGCAAATAAGCGGTTTAATAAATCCATTATTCTTAAACTTATATATCTGCTTGTCAAAGCACCATCAAAACAAAAAAAAATAAGAATTTTTAAAAAATTCTGTAATCGATACTTAAGTCTTTCTGAAAAAAAATATACTGATTATAAAGAATTAACTAACTATCATCCCTTAGCTGATTGCTATATATGCGGCAGTGATCAGATTTGGGGGTATTCCAATAACGCATATCGAGATCCAGCATACTTCCTTGGATTTGTAAATCAAGACACACTGAAATGTTCGTATGCTCCAAGTGGGATGTTCCCAAATCCATTACCTGCCGAAATGAAGCATCAGATACTCCCTTTCATCAACAGGTTGGATTTCGTTTCTGTACGGGAAGACTCTACCAGGAATATGCTACAGCCTTATATAAAACAAAAAATATCCACCGTTGTTGATCCGGTGTTTTTGCTTAAAAAAGAAGAATGGATTTCATTTTCTGAACTGGAGAAAGCGGTTGTTCCTTCTATCGATTACATTTTGATATATGCTGTGGGTGATTCGAGTTTAGCCTTAGAGGTGGCGACAAAGTTGTCAGAGGAAACCGGCTTACCAATCTACTGCATTTCTTCTTCCCAAAAGAATCTACCAAATGTCTCAAAAAAAATAATGGCAACACCATTGGGGTTCTTGAGGTTATTTAAGGATGCCAAATATATAGTCACAAATTCATTTCATGGAACCGCATTTTCTATAATATTTGAAAAGGAATTCTGGACATGTTCCACAAATATTGCAAACAATCGATTGACATCTTTATTATCCATAGCAGGCTTGAAGCATAGACTACTGCTTAATAATGCAAATATCAATATCAGCAATAGCAAGATAGATTATAGCCTTACAAAATCCAAGATCGAAAAGGCTGTGGCTGATTCAAAAGAATATTTGCAATCGTTTCTGGGCAATGAAAAATAATTGCATCGTTATTGGCGGCGATCACCATAACACTCTTGGTGTTATCCGGTCATTAGGTAGAAAAGGAATCAAAAGCGATGTTATAATAATTTCAGACTCAAGACATTCATACGTAGCTAAAAGCAAATATATATCGTCTTTCAAGGTCCTGCAGAAATCAGAAGAACTGACGCAATACCTGCTTTCCAATCATCAAGATAAAGGACACAAGGTTATTATTATTTGTTGCAGTGATTTAGTCGCCTCTATAATTGACAGAGATTCCGATAAACTTAAAGATTTTTTTATTTTTCCTAATTCGTCTCATGGTGCCGGAAGTCTTACCGCAATAATGAATAAACGCCTCATGTTGGATTTGGCTGTTGTTAAAGGCTTGCCAGTGCCTAAAACATGGGATAACCCGAATGATGTTGAATTTCCCTGTTTTATCAAGCCTTTGGTAAGCAAGGACGGTGCAAAATCCGACATCGCCGTATGCCGATCAAAGAAAGAACTGGAAAATTATCTGGGACTCGATCATAAATCTCGCGACTTCCAGATTCAGCAATTCATAGAAAAGGATTATGAATTTCAGCTCATAGGATTATCGTTAAATGCCGGAGAACATATAATTATACCCGGAGTCTCAAAAATAATAAGGTCATCCGAAACATCAAATACAGGTTATCTGTCTTACCAATCATTAGACACAATTGGATTTAAATATTCAAAAGAATGTTCGGATTATCTTAAAGCCATAGGTTTCTCCGGTTTATTCAGCATGGAATTTTTGCGGGATAAACAGGGACGCGATTATTTTATGGAAATAAATCTGCGCAATGACGGGAACTCAATATGTGTTACATCTGCGGGAATAAATCTCCCATATCTATGGTTCAGATATAATACAGTCGGCTTAAGTGCTATTGAGCTGGACTCTAAAGTGTCAGTCACTAAAAGAGTATTACCTGAATTCGACGACTTTTTTTTATTACGTCGAAAAAAAATAACAGTTTCAGAGTGGCTTAAAACGTTAATTACCGCAGATTGCTACATGGAGTTTGATAAACACGATGTTAAACCATTCTTTTATAGAATCTGGCAGTTATTAAATCACAAATATTAGTCACAATGAACCCTATACGGAATCTTAATAGAAATCGCTGGAATCTGGCGTTTTTTGAGGAAGCTTCATTAAAGAATGTTTTATCTGGAGATTATTCTCGGGTTAAATGGATGCATTATGATGATAAATCAAGATGGTATGCCGATCCTTTTATTCTGAGAGTGACAGAGAATGAAATCGTTCTTCTTGTTGAAGAATTATCTTACGAAATAAACAAAGGTCGAATTGCCAAATTAATCGTCGACAGAAGAACTTTTAAGCTCCTCTCCATGAAGATTATTCTGGATTTGCCGACACATCTGTCTTTTCCTATGATTTTTCGAAATGAAGATTCGATTATTGTCATTCCGGAGAATTCAGCATCAGGCAAAAGTTCAGCATACAGTTATGATGCGGAAACCGATGAAATGCATTTTCTTGATGTCGTATGTGATTTGCCACTTACAGACGCGACAATTCTTCAATATGGCGATAAAAATTATATTCTTGCGACTTCGTTACCTGATCCGAATGGAAACAGATTACAAATCTTAGAATTTAACAATGAAAATCTGAAAGCAAGACCATTGTATGACTACACCTTTGATTCTTCTGTTGCCCGAAATGCAGGTTCTCCATTTATAATTGATGGAAGGCTTTACAGACCCGCACAAGATTGCAACGGCGAATATGGTAAGGGTGTATGTATACAGGAACTCGAAATTGATGAATCGACCGACAGATTCAGGTTCAAGAATGTAGCATCAATCTATCCTTTTAATTCTCATTATCATTTAGGATTACATACCCTGAATATTCATGACGGCATGTGTGTGATAGATGGACGGGGTCTGTTACATCCTTATATAGGTAGAATCATAAGGGCTGTCATTGATACATTAAGAAGATGAAGCGAGTCTTACAGATATTCGGGAAATTGGGCAGAGGCGGTCTCGAGACTTTCGTAATGAACCTGTATCGGGCCATAGACCGGCAGCAAGTGCAATTTGATTTCTTGCTCACCGCTGCAAACGGGGATTATGAAGAAGAAGCTAAAAAACTCGGTGCACGGATATATTATATTCCACCGCGCTGTAAAGGTCTTAAAGCCTATAAATGTTCACTTGATAGATTCTTTGCACGAAATGCCGGCCAATATTCGGCAGTACATCTGCATGTGTCATCATTGACCTCCGTCGAACCTTTGGAATATGCCGAGAAATACAATATCCCGATTAGAATTATTCATTCTCATTCATCATCGGTAAAACAGAATTTGAAAGGGCGGTTATTACATCATATTCTACATAATTTAAATAAGCTGAAGATCAAAAGACTGGCGACACATTATCTGGGTTGTTCCGATAAGGCGTTGGATTGGCTTTTCAAATGGACGGGGGTCAGATCAAAGGCTTTAATGATAAATAATGGAATAGATGTGTCACGATACAGATTTAATGAAACCACAAGACAAGAAATGCGCCGAATCTTTGGGTTCCGCGATGAATTTGTAGTTGGACATGTCGGGAGCTTCATTCCCGTCAAGAATCACCATTATCTGATCACGCTTTTTGTTGAGATTCTTAAAGCGATACCTGATTCCAAACTTTTGCTTGTCGGAGCTGGAGAACTGGAGATGTCTATAAAAGAGCAGATTCATGAACGGAGTTTGGAATCAAAGGTTATATTCGCCGGCTTGAGATCGGATGTAGACAAGGTACTTCAAGCTATTGACGTCATCATTATGCCATCGCTGTTTGAAGGACTCCCGGTTTCGTTAGTTGAGGCCCAGGCAGCAGGAGTGCCGGTTCTTGCATCCGATACAATCTCCAGGGACATAGCCTTAACCCCTGACATTCGATTTCTATCATTAGACGATTCTATTCAAAAATGGGTGGATTGCGCAGTCCATATCCATAATCACCATATAAGAATGGATACAGTCGAGGAAATACGAGACAAAGGGTTTGACATTAAAGATATTGCAAAACAATTTAGCACAATTTATAATTCACAGACATGACTAAGAGAGTTGGCATTGTCCTGCTGTTTGTATTCGTTTTGTTTTATATTGTATATGGATTGTATGTCCGAATTCCACAATATGAAAATCTTAAAATTGTAGGAACCATTGGATTGTTACAATTTGCATACAGCATTTATTTGTCTCTGCACAATGGACAAAAACTTATATCACCATACGTTATCTTTCTTATAGTGATGTATATATTTCATGCAGGACAGTCACTGATGTACCCATTTGATATTATAACGGATCAAGACTTAGTCGGATTTTATGGAATCACATCTGAAGACGTTTTCAATGCTCAATTAATAACTTTTTCATTTCTGGCTTTCTTCCAGATAGGCTCTTTAGCATATAATGATAAACAAACTCGAAGGATAAGATATTGCGCGCATAGCGATTATCAAAATAAACGCATAATCCGAATTGGGTGGTTTCTTGCAATTATTTCAATATATACCTATTATGACGAACTGATTCACAGAGCAATTCTGTCCATGACATACGGATATGGCGCTATATATGAAGAAAAAGAAAAAATAGGCTTATCCAATATAACCGGAATACTTGCAGACTATTTTATTCCGGCATTGATATGTTTGTTTATGGGATATCGATCTTCTAAGAAGAAACGACTTGTCATCAATATTGTGTTCTTATTGAACTGTATGATAATATTGGTTACCGGCGGACGAACTGAAGCTGTCATTATATTGGCATTAATTCTTATTTTGCAAAATTATCTTGTAAAGAGATTTACAAAAAAAGATATGATTGCAATAGCCGGAGCTGGATTGGTAGTGTTGGTATTACTTGCCTGGATTTCTAAAATGAGAGTCAATACAGCACGCAATTTCGAAGATACCTTTACAGTCCAAACCGAAGAATATGATAATCCCGTCGCTGACGCAATTGCAGAAATGGGTAGAACAATGTACTGTCTGATATGGACAGACGATATTGTGTCGCAGACAGGAGATTATCGCTTTGGCTCAAGTTATGCATATTCTTTTACCTCCATAATTCCCAATTTAGGTTTTTGGGAAATGCATCCGGCCAGATTACATGCTAATTTAGGAGACTGGTTGACAGAGGAGCAAGGTACATCATTCGGGACCGCTTATTCCATGGTTGCAGAAGCTTACGTCAACTTCTGGTACTTTGGGGCATTGTTAATGGGATTTTTCGGATACATAGTCACCGCCTTGTTCGGCAGGCTTAAAAATGCAGTATCGGCAAGAAATACAGCATTAGTTGCATTTATATTAGTGTTCTTCTGGTTTTCCTTAAAAATTCCTCGTAATTCCTTTATCGGTGCTGTCAGGGCGCTATTTTACTTTGCGCTTCCAATTTATTGGTATACAAGAGGGTACATTATTAAAAAATGAAAATTGATACTAAAGCGGCTCTGCAGCGCGCTATTGCCATGGATAGAAGTCGATATAATTTACGACGCCCCATTTTATTAGGCAGACTGCTCGGAGATGAAAATTACAAAGTCGTGAAATTCTTGAAAGTTTTAAGACATCTTGAGTTTTACACAAACAAGCATAAAAGTCCTTTAGAATACTGTCTTTACATATACTATACCCTTATTTACCGTAGGATGAGATTGAAATATGGCCTGTGGATTGAGGTAAACAAAGTCGGTCCAGGGCTTTACATTCCCCATTATAGGGGGGGGTATATGCCAATTGTAAGTCTATGGGGGATAATTGCACGTTATCATCAGGATGCGTCCTCGGCAATAAGACTGGCCTGCCGGATGGTCCCACTATCGGTAATAATGTCGAAATTGCGATTGGGGCCAAGGTTATAGGACCTATTCATATCGGAGATAATGTTGTCATAGCACCCAACTCGGTAGTTGTGAAAGATGTACCTTCAAATTCCATTGTCAGTGGAATTCCAGCCAAAATAATAAAAGTCATACAGTTATAATATGGTTATTCTTTTCTCCGGATTGGCTACTGTTGATTTTGACGGAGCCAATTACTATAACAATGAAATGCAAGCTTCTATTAGCAGATATAAACCTTTCTGCGACAGATTAATCTGCATAGCACATCTGAACAGAGTCAAAACTTCAAAACATGATCCTATAAATATGGATGGCGTTGAATTCATATTTGTAGAGAAGATTAATTCTCCTAAATCGTTTATACTCGGTCCTTATAGGAATCGTCCTATAATACAGAATGCGGTTAAACGCGCTGATGCCTGCATTGTACATGTTTTTTCCATGCATTGTGGTGAAGTTATCAAGGCTGCAAGGAAATTTGGCAAACCAGTATGCAATGTTGTTGTAGGCTGTCCATGGCAAGCATATTGGAATTATAATATATTGGGGAAATTTCTGGCTCCCGTCAATTATCTCAAATTGCGTTCCCTTCAAAAAAAAGCCACTCATTCAATTTATGTTACAAATAGTTTCCTACAGCATCGATATCCAACCAAAGGATTATCAACCAACTGTAGTAATGTCCAGGTAAATGCCGGAGTTGAATCTGCTTTAAAAAGACGAATCGGTAGAATTGAAACTTATTCAAAAGACATAACCTTTAAAATAGGTACCGTTGCTGCGATTGATGTCCCTTATAAAGGACAAAAATACGTTTTCATGGCTCTTGCTCGCCTTCTCAAGTTAGGAATAGATAGATTTGAATATCATTTAGCCGGAGCAGGAGACAATTCACGACTTAAGGAGATTGCCCATGATTTAGCAATCTCTGATAAAATTATTTTTCACGGCGCCATTCCTCATGAACATATCACCGAGTTCTTCGATGAAATGGATATATATATTCAACCAAGTAAACAGGAAGGGCTTCCCAGGGCTCTGATTGAAGCCATGAGCAGAGGCTGTCTTTGCATTGGATCCAATATTTCCGGGATACCCGAATTATTAAAGAGTGAATATCTTTTCCCTAAGGCAAACAGCAAAAAGCTTGCACAGATTTTACTTGGAATAAATACTGAAAAACTGATTGAACAGGCACATGTAAATTTTAAAGAGGCAAAAAAATATAACAGTGATATTATAAATAAGAGGAGAAATGATTTTTTGAGTATCTTCCTTTCTAAAGAGGAATGAGTAAAATAAAGTATCGCTTACGAATAGCGGGATTATCGCAATTTCCGAGACACAACCAAGATCACATATCCTGATAAAAAAACTTTGCTAAACAAGGCTCAAACACCATAACTGCCACCTTATGATGGCCAACATATAATATAGACTGAATATATCTAATGATTAAGTACATGACAAAAATTTG
>DESI01000023.1 GCA_002361235.1 Porphyromonadaceae bacterium UBA3318
AAAACGGTTTAAAAGTAAACACACGCATAGAATTTCGGAATTATCCGAAGAAGTTATCCAGCGTCTCCTGGCCGTTGGGGTACAGCAGCATGGCGTTGGCGGTTGAGTTCATCTTCTCCTCGCCTGCCCATGCCGTCACGATGGCCAGCGCCCACGGCAACGCGCTGCTCGGGCCGTTGCCCAGCACGAACTTCTCGTCCACCGTCACGCGGCGGTCCTGATAGTCGGCGCCTTCCATATATTTCTGGAAGCCGGGATAGCAAGTGGCCTTGCGGCCATTCAGCAATCCGAGCTGACCGAGCACCACACCCGGCGACGCGCAGATGGCTGCGATGCGTCCCTCGGCGCTCGCGTACTGCGCCTTCAGCAATTCGCGCAATGCCTCGCAATCGTACAGGTTCGTGGCTCCGGGAAGTCCGCCGGGCAGTATCAGCCATGCGGCTCCGTTGAAATCCGTGTCACGCAGCAACACGTCAGCGCGGACCGTGATGCCGTGCGCGCCCGTCACCTCATGCTCATCGGTAATCGATACCGTCTTCACAGGCAGTCCGGCGCGGCGCAGAACGTCTGCCGGCGTTAATGCTTCTACTTCTTCAAACCCCTCTGCCAAAAATACGTATGCCTCTTTCATAGTTATATAGTTATATAAGTTTTAGGTTCTTTTTTGTTTGTAAAGCTGTTTTAAGAACGTTAATGTTATTGTATTCTCTGCATCTTGCGAATATGCAAACTTAATCAATATTTCTGTAATAAACAAATCAAGTTCCCCAAAGTATGCTAAATGTTTGCTAACGTATCATTAATTTCTCAAATTGGCCGGAGCACCACACCGTCGAGTCGGTCAGGACGAGCATGACGGGGAGCCTCGTGGACTTGTTGAGGCGTTTCACATCATCGGCGCCCATAGCCATGAACGCGGTGGCCAGCGCATCGGCTTCCATTGCCGTGCGTCCTATCACCGTGGCGCTTATCACGTCCGTGCGCGCCGGGCGTCCCGTCCGGGCCGAAATTGTGTGTCCGTAATACTGTCCCTTGTCATCGCTCTGCAGGTTGCGGTAATTGCCCGACGTGGCGATTCCGGCGTCCGTCACCTCCACCACGCATTGCGAATCGTGAAGTATGCGGTCCTTCTGCATCACGGGACGGTCTATCGACACACGCCATTTGCCTCCGTCGGGGCTTTTGCCGCGACATGATATCTCCCCGCCTATCTCCACAAGCCAGTCCTCCACGCCGTTGCGCTGCAGCATCTCGCCCACACAGTCGCACCCATAACCCTTGGCGATTGCCGAGAAATTGAACCGTATGCGACTGTCGTCCTTCACCAGCGTGTCCATGTCCAGTCTTGTCTTGCCTATGCCCACGAACTTCATCAGCGAATCGATGCGGGCCGTGTCTCCCGTGGCCTTATGCCCCTTGCCGAAGCCCCAGGCCTCGATCAGCGGGCCTAACGTCGGGTCGAACGCTCCTTTCGACAGCTTATTCACCTTCACCGACTCCACGTATACCCGGATAAAATCGGTGTCCACCGCAGTACTGTCATTGGCGTTGACCTGACTCACAAGCGAGTTTTCATCAAACACGTTAAGCGATGCTCCCACATGGTTCAGCACCTGCATTATCGAGTCCTTCAGCTCGGGGGCGCCGTTATAAGTGACGTGGTACGTGGTGTTCCATACCATACCCTCGGCACTCTGATATTGCCTTGCGTCTTTGCCGCGACCGCATCCCGAGGCAAGCATGGCTATGCCTGCAACGGCGCATATACAGATTCTCGTTATCTTTCGCATCAATGAATCAGTTTTGGGGCTTGGAAGAACAAGCCGAAGTTTATGCCGAAATTCCAGTTATTCTTGGGCGAGCTGAGATAATTGACATACAGGCTGAGGCTGGCGAACGGGAAATTATAGACTGCCGCCACCTCGCCTATGAATTCCACCTTGGGAAACCATTTGCCATACTCAGCCACACAGGGTCCCAGGTCCTTGATTCCGCGCACCTTTGAATATCCGTAGAAATCACCTCTGACCTGGAATCCGCGCGACGGCGTCCACACTGGTATCAGTCCGGCCGCTACATAATTGTCGGAGCGGAACGCCTCGTTGAAGTAGTTCTGTGTCGAGGGCGTGGGCGCGAACTCAGCCGAATGCACCAGTGTCGAAGTGTAGTTCTGCTTCAGCTTCTTGTAATTGCCCATGGCGTTCCCCATCACTCCGAGCTTGATGTTACGGTGCACCGGGAAGAAATGCTTGTAGTATGCCCAAAACGCGGCGTTCCAGTTGTCGCGCTGGGTGGTTTTCATCACGTTTTCCGGATAGAACGAACTCTTTTCGAACGCTCCACGGAATTCAAAGTTCCAATGCACGCCCTCGCTGGGATACAGCTTGTTGTTCAGCGTGTTCTTTTCAAATCCCACTCTCAGCACTCCGAGCCAGTATTTGGTACGGTCGCGCCTCCGGTCGTGATACGACCCGTCGCTGTCGGGGAAGTACCGGTCGTTCATGTATCCCCACGCGGCCGACACCCATCCCTTGACCTTGCGGCTGGTGGCCCAGATGTAGCTGCCGCGCAGATAATTCTCGTCCTCGGTGATGAACGCCGGCGAACCGGTCTGATAGAACAGCACCTCCGAGTCGTAATACTTCTGTCGGCTCAACAGTCCGTCCAGCTGCACCAGCGAGGGGCGCGCGCTCGGAAAAGTAAACCGTGCCGACAGCAATCCGGCATAGTAACTCTGGCCTACCCAGCCGCTGACCGACACGTCCATAGAGTTGAAACTCATGGAGTGGTATCCGAACTTCAGATACAGCATTGAGTTGGTGGACGACGATATCCATCCTCCCACTCCGATATTCCACGGACGTTTCTGACTGGCCTGCAGCAACAGCGTGTTATGGCCGTCCTTGCCGAACTCGGCCTGAGGCACCAGATTGTTAAGCGTACCGTCCGTCACGGCACGGTAATAGGAATTGATCACGCCGGGCATTCCGATGGCATGGGGACGTCCTCCGAAAAAGAGGAAACGCAGGTATCGTGCCTGATCGGGCGTAGCGCCCGTCACGGCTATCGAGTCGAATTTCAGGTCGGGAGTCTTGGCGGCGAATCCGGCACGGCTCGCATCCAGATCCTGAGGCGTACGCCGGGTCGTGACGCGTTTCTTGATGCTGTCTATCATGGCCAGTCCGGATTTATAGCCTATCTCGTATATTTCCCTGGCCTTGTCGAACTGCAGCACGGCAAAATTCGACACCGGGACCTTAATCTTGATTCCATTGGCGCTCGGCATGGAGTAGTCGTTGTTCTGGATTATCATGTCCTCCAGCTGCGAGTAGAGGTCTCCGCGCATCGGAGACTTGTCGGCGCCGGCCACCTGAACGCCTATCATGAAATCGGGATGGAAATCCTTCTCCATCACGTTCACCGGGAAGTTGTCGTATATGCCGCCGTCATATACCAGCACGCCGTCCAGTTTGATGGGACGGAACACAAGCGGGAAACTCATCGACGCGCGCACGGCGTCGCCGAGCGATCCGCGCGACAGCACTATCTTATGCTTGTGGTAGACATCCGATGTGACGCACCTGAACGGCACGAACAGATTGTTGAAGTTCTCGCCGCATTGCTCGCTGTATGGCCCGTACAGGTTCAGGAACTCGATGTTCATGGGCAACGGGCTGATCAGCGATGTGGGCAGCACCTCGTTCAGCATCTTCTTGCCGCCGGACTTGAAGTTGATGTTCACTTCAAGCCATTTCGGCGTGGGGACCGGCTGGATGTAGTAATAGACCCGTTCGGGCGGAATCGTGCCGGTGCTCCAGTAACCGAAGTCCGGGCTGGTGAAAAATTTAAGCATACGCTCCGGGCTCCATCCGCATGAATAGAGCGACCCCACTATGGCTCCCATCGATGTTCCCGTCACATAATCTATCGGAATATTGTTTTCCTCCAGCGCCTTGATCACGCCCACATGGGCTATGCCCTTGGCACCGCCGCCGCTCAGCACCAGTCCGACCGTCTGCCGGTCCGGTCGTGCTATACTGTCATTGTGAGGTGTACGTATCACAGAATCAGGCATCGCCGACGAGCCTGTGGCGTTCACACCGAAGGCAGCGGATATGATACATACCGCCGCGCATAACCCTTTCGCAATATTCCTTGTCCTCATGTTCCTTGCGGCCAAGCCGGCTTTATTAGATACGCGGACATCGCCGCGCGTTTATAGCTTCATGTAGGAGTCCTTGAATCCCAGGAAGTAGAGCACACCGTCAAGACCTATGGTCGAAATGCTCTGCGAGGCTTCGGCCTTCACCTTGGGCTTGGCGTGGAACGCTATGCCCAGGCCGGCCTCCGACAGCATCGGCAGGTCGTTGGCACCGTCGCCTACGGCTATGGTCTGCGCGATGTCGATGTTCTCCACCTGCGCCAGCAGCTTCAGCAACTCGCGCTTGCGCTTGCCGTCGACTATGTCGCCTACATAGCGGCCTGTCAACTTTCCGTCAGGACCAATCTCCAGTTCATTAGCATAAACGTAATCGAAGCCGAATCGGTTCTTAAGACTCTGTCCGAAATAGGTAAAACCGCCCGACAATATGGCTGTCTTATAGCCGGAGCGTTTCAATACCGACATCAGTTTCTCCACGCCCTCGGTAATGGGCAGGTTGTCGGCTATTTCCTTCATCACCGACACGTCCAGCCCCTTGAGCAGAGCCACCCTTCGCGTAAAACTTTCGCAGAAGTCTATCTCGCCGCGCATCGCGCTCTCTGTTATGGCCCGCACCTGAGGCCCCACTCCGGCACGGTCGGCCAGCTCGTCTATCACCTCGGTGCGTATCAGGGTGGAATCCATGTCGAAACATATCAGCCGGCGACAGCGGCGGTACATGGTGTCCTCCTGCATCGACACGTCAAAATTCAGTTCCGACGTAAGCCGCAGTATGTCGCTCTGCATCCGGGTCTTGTCCTTGGGATTGCCACGCACCGAGAATTCGATGCAAGCCTTGGTGGCCATCTCCGTGTTGGTGTCCAGTGGCATACGGCCGGTCAGACGTGTTATCGTGTCGATGTTCAGTCCCTGGTTGGCTATGATTTTCGAAATCTCGGATATGTGCCGTGCCGTGATGTGCCGTCCCAGCAGCGTCAGGATGTAGCGGTTCTTGCCCTGGGCGGCTACCCACGACCGGTATTCCTCCTCGGGCACGATGCTGAACTGCACCTGCACGTGCATCTCGTTGGTGGCGAACAGCAGTTCCTTCAATATGTCGCCGCTGCGGGTGCTGTCGGTCATCACCAGCATGCCCATCGCAAGGGTGTGGTGAATGTCGGCCTGGCCTATGTCCAGTATCGTGGCGTCATGGTCGGCCAGGATACCCGTCAGCTGGGCCGTGATGCCGGCCCGGTCCGGGCCGGATATGTTTATCAGTATCAGCTCGCGGTGAGCTTCCTTTTCGTTTTTACTCACGGTGTTTTCAGTTTATAGTGTGTATCGGTACGGGTCCGTTATCTTCTTTTCGACTTGTGTCCGGACTTAGTGGCAGCAGCCTTGTGGTTACGGCTCCTGGACGATGCCGCCACACCCGTTTTCTTTCTGGTCGCGCCGGTCTTGGTGGGGCGCAACTTCACTCCGTTGGACTGAAGCATGCTTACCTGTCCGGCAGCGTCGGAATATGAACTTTCGGCCGCCTGCATGAAATATTTCAAGGCCCGAGGCAGATCCTGCTGCACACCGACACCGTCACGCAGCATGATGGCGAAGTTGTAGGCTCCCTGCGCGCTTCCGCGTTCGGCCGCACGCCAGTAGTTTTCGGCTGCCACACGCTTGTCCTGCAGCACACCGCGGCCCAGCTCGAATTCCTTGGCCGTGGCCAGCAGCGCCTCAACATGGCCGTTGCGCGCGGCGCGGCGATACCAGTATGCCGCCTCCTTGTCGCTGCGGCTCACGCCTATGCCGGCGTCGTACATCTTGCCGATCTGGAACTGGGCGTTCTCATTGCCCTGTTCGGCCGAACGCGCCAGCCATTTCCAGGCCTCGCTGACGTTTTGCTCCACGCCCGCGCCGGCAAGGTAGCACATGCCTATCACATATTGCGCCGAGGCATCGCCCTGACGGGCCTGGGCCATATTGGCGGTGTAATCACCGGCTTTGACACTGCTTTTGTCAGATTCGGATATGGCATATACGGGTGCCTTGCCCGCCGACTCTGCTTCATCGTCCGGTCGATAGGACTTCCGGGGTTTCGCACTTTTGGCTGCTGTTGCGCCCGAGGCGGGAACGCTTGTTTTGGCTTTGGCCACGGACGCTGCGGGAACCTCCACCTTTACTGTCTGCTCGGCCGCTTCGGCCAGGCTGTCGCGCTGCTCCACATATTTCAGCACCGTCGGGCTCTTGATGATGATGTCGTCGCCCGGATTGTGCGTCGTGTCGTTCTGCTCATACCGCTCGGGGTACAACGCATTGGTTATGTCTACGTATTGTGCCTGTAATCCAAAAGCCGCCATACCTGCCATGGCAGCCGCTATCATAGTTACGGTTACTTTCATCTATATTTGTAAAGAATACGGCGCCCAGAATTGAGTGCCGTATTCATGTATGTCTCAGTTAATGATTAATCTTCTGCCTTTTCCTCTGCCTTTACTTCTTCCTTTACTTCCGCCTTGACGGCCTCGGCTGCCGCGGGTTTGGCGGCCTCGGAATTGTCCACCATGCGGATCTTCTGCTTGATCTCCTCTATCTCCTCCTTGAGGCGGGCTATCTTGCGTTCCATATCCTTCAGCATCGAGTTGCCGGCCGACGACTTGACGTTGAAGAATCCGAGGTTGTTCTCGTAGGTCAGCAGGTCGCCCTTGCGGGCCTCCAGCGCGCGGACCAGCTTTTCGCGTTCGCTGCTCACCTTGTTGCCGTCGCCGCGCATACGGCCCATCTTCTCCTGCCAGTTGTTCATGCGGCGGCTGTTCTCACGCTCTGTGTATGTGTTGTACAGCGTGTCGCATATCTCGCGGTATTCCTTGAAGATGGTGTCCTTCACCTTGAAGGGAACGAAGCCGATCTTGTTCCATTCGGCCTGCAGGTCTTTCACCTGACCGATCACCTCGCGGCGGTCGCCGTCCAGCGGCAGTTCCTTCAGCTTGGCTATGATGGCTTTCTTGGCGTCCAGGTTCTCGTTCTCCTCCTTGCGGCGCTCGCGGGTCTGACGCTTGCGCTCGTCGAAGAAGTAATTGCATGCGTCCGTAAATCGCTTCCATACCTCGTCGCTCTGCTTGCGCGGAACGGCGCCAATGGTCTTCCATTCGGCCTGCAGACGTACTATCTCGTCCGTAGGATTCTTCACATCCGGATTCTCCTTCAGTTTCTCGGCCTTCTCGCACAGGGCTATCTTCTTAGCCAGGTTCTCGTTGAATCCCTCGCGTGTGCGGCGGAAGTATTCGGTCTTGGCCTCGAAGAAGTTGTCGCAGGCGCGGCGGAAGCGGGTGTAGAGCGCGGTGTTGGCTTTCTTCGACGCGTAGCCGTATTCCTTCCACTTCTTCTGCAGGCTGATGATCTGGTCGGTCATCGTGTTCCACTGCGCGAATGTGGTGTTCTCGCTGGGATTCAGCTCCTCTATCTGCTTGCAGAGTTCCTCCTTGGCGGCCTCGTTGATCTGCTCGGAAGCCTTGCGCTGCTCGAAATATTCCTGATGACGCTTGTTCACCACCGTCGAAGCCTCGCGGAATTCCTCCCACAGACTCTCGCGCAGCTCCTTGGCCACCGGGCCGATGTTGCGCCATTCCTCGTGCAGTTCCTGCAGCTTGCGGAACGCCTGTACCGGATCGTTCACCTCGCTGAGCTTGCGGGCCTCGTCCACTAATGCGCGCTTGGCCTCAAGATTCTTGCGGAAATCGAGGTCGCGGAGCTCCTTGTTCATTTTCAGATGGTCGTAGAACTGCTCGCCTACGGTCTGGAAATTCTTCCAGATCTCGCTTTCGGCTGCCGGCGGCACATCCTTGATGGCGCGGAAGTCGGCCTGAAGTTGCTGGAATTCCTGGAACTTGACGTTCACCGTGTCGATGTCCGACGCTATGGCGTTCATCTTCTCCAGCAACTCGAGTTTCTGCTCCAGATTGGCCTGGCGGCGCGCCTCGTCGGCGGCTATGTATTCCTGACGTTTCTCCTTGAATGTAGCGTAGAGCGTATTGAATTCATTTTCAAGCTCATCAGGCCTGGCCGCAAATGCAGCCGGTTCGTTGCCGGCCTCCACAAATGCGTTCAGCTCCTCCAGCCGTTCGCGGCTGCGCAGACTGAAAAACGCCTGCTTCATCGCTGTCACTTCCCGATGGCTTTCCATCTTGTCATTCTCCAGAATCTCCTTCATCGCCGCTACGAGTTCTTCTTTGCTCATCGTGTGCACGTTGCGGGCCGGAGCCTCCTCTGTCTCTGCTACACATGCGCCTTCAGTGGACTCGCAGGCCGGTGTGGCCACTTCCGCAGCCTCAACAGTCACCTCCACTTCAGGTACCTTCTTTTCAAGTTCGTCCATTGTCTGTTTGTTCCCGGCCATTCGTCTCTGTTTTGACCCGAATGTCAGCCGAATTTCATATTTGGCTGTAAATTTAATCGTTTTATCCGTTTTGACAAAATTTACAGCCTATTATTTTGTTATTTCTCTGCGATTTTCGCGCTTATGATGCGTATGTCCTCCACCGGGCGGTCGCGACGGTCGGTCTCCGCTTTCTGAATCTTCTCGACGGTGTCCATGCCCGACACCACCTCGCCGAACACGGTGTACTGTCCGTCCAGATGCGGTGTGCCGCCGATTGTGGTGTAGTCCGCCATTACATTTTCCGGCATCGGCATCCCGGGACGACGCTGCTGCATCATGCCGAGCTGCTCGGGTGTGAATTTCTGGCCGGTCACTATATAGAACTGGCTGCCGCTGCTGCGCCGTTCGGGATTGACATAATCGCCGGTGCGCGCGGCGGCCAACGCGCCGTACTTGTGATAATGCTCGGGATACTTAATCTCGGCGGGTATCGTATAGTTGGGGTCTCCCGCGCCCAACGCCTCGCCGGCTGCGGCATTCTTGGAATTCGGATCGCCGGTCTGAACCATGAATCCGTCTATGACGCGGTGAAACAGCACCCCGTCGTAAAATCCTTCCTTCACCAGCTTTGTGAAATTATCGCGGTGTGCGGGTGTATCGTCATACAGTTTGATCCGTATCGAACCCATCGTGGTCTGGAAGTCGACCATTACATTCTGTTCCATTGTCGGTTTCTCTGACTTTTGTTTTTGCTGATTACTATTCGCCGATTGCGCGGTACGCGTGGTTTTCTTCGCCGTTCCTGTTCTTACGGCCGTTTTGGCAGTTCTCGCCTTTGTGACCGTCCGCTTCACGGCTGCGTCGCCGTTGGCTATAACTCCTGCCGCCAGCAGCAACGCCAGCAGTATGTTACATCGCATCTTCCTCGGGGTGTATGCGCCGGTATATCCGGCGGAAATTATTATCTGTCTCTTTCAGTTCCGCCACACGCTCCTCGTAATCGCGCCCCCACAGGGCTTCGAGCAACGAGCCTATGTAACGGCGTTCGCGATCCTTCTCGATAGCGCCCTCCACCAAGGGACTCAGCCACCCTTCGAATCGCTCACGGTCTATGGCCGCAAGATAACGGGCCGTGCTCGCCAGAAATTGTCCGGTCTGGTCCGCCGTCCTCAACTGATCCACTATCTCTTTCGGATCGCTCCCCAGTTCGTCCACATGGTCAACTATATATTCATATAGCTCCATACCTTTGCTTTCGTTCTGTTCGCTCATATCGTATTGTTGTCTTTTCTTAATCAATTGTCAAAATCCGTTTCAAAAACAGACGTTTGAAATTGCAAAAATACCTAATTATTTATAATTTTGAGCCAATTTCGGAAATAATTTTATCCCCGCTTCACTTATCAAGCCCGGATTACACACATCATAGCATTAATTATCAGAGCATTATGCCTCAGCAAAAAGCAGTTGTAAAAGATGCGGAGAAAACTCCGTTCATTATAGCCATAGGTCGCCAGTTCGGCTGCGGAGGGCGCGAGATAGGCAAAATTATAGCCGAGCGGCTTGGGGCGGACTATTACGACAAGACTCTGCTGAGCAAGGCTGCCGAAGCATTGGGATTCGACAAGCGGCTGTTTGACGGTGCCGACGAGAAACGCCCCTCCTGGATACGCAGCATGCTGCAGCTGAATTACGGCGTGGAGAACGCCATGGCCGAGTTCTCGGACATCGACAACGAAGGTCTGTACCGCATCCAGTCGCGCGTCATCAACCAGCTGGCCGACAAGGGGCCTTGCGTCATAGTGGGCCGCACCGCCGACTATATCCTGCGCGACCGTCCGGGTCTGATCAGCATATTCCTCCATGCTCCGGCGGAATACCGCATCCGCAAGATCATGGAACGCCGGGACACCGACACCGAATCGGCGGCCCGCTCGCTGGCCCGAAAGATGGACAACGCCCGCGAATCGTACTACAGCTACTACACCAACCACAAGTGGGGTCACGCCGAGACATACCATATCTGTCTCGACACCTCGCGATTCTCAGCTGAAGAAATAGCCGACATCTGCCGCGCCCGCATCAAGGCTTTGGCGCAGAATCGCTGACCGGAGGCACACCCGTCACCATGGCGTGCACCTGCTCGGGCAGCGGCACCGGCACGTCTATGAGTTTAATTCGCGAAAAGGCATCATAGCTTTTATGCTGCGGACCCGACAGCATCTCGAACACAGGCTCGTATATCCTGCGGAAATCGGGCGAGACCTCACTGTCGCCGGCATTGGTGAATGTCTGGAGCACATCGCCCACAGTCATGTCATGCACGTCGCGGCTCGGGCCTATGCCCAGCTCGTCATCCTTGATCGCCACGGGATATATCAGCCCTCCATTCTTCAGCCGTTCAATTATACGTCCCAACACGCGCACAGGCAGGTTATATTCCGCGGCGAACTGAGTGCGGGTCAGCGGGGTCTCTCCTTTTTCGAAACGGCGCGCCACCACAGCCATCACTATCACCGCGACCACGGCCCGCGACTGGTACGACAGGGTATCCTCGCCGCCCAGGAAGTTGAACGTAAACACATTCTGCAACGAATACGTCAGCACGCATCCGCTCAGCAGTATCAGCCATGAGATCTGCAGCCACACCAGCAGCAGCGGCAGGAAGGCGAACGACCCGTAGATGGCGTTATAACGCGACACATATATCTGCCCGTTGATGAAAAGCCATTGCACCACGTAGAATCCGATGGCGGCCATCAGCCCCGAAATGGCGGCGAACTTGAAGTTGACTTTCGTATTGGGAATCAGCCAGTACGAGATGGTGAACGCCAGCCACGACAACGCCAGGGGCGCCAGTTCGAGCATCAGGTTCACCACCGGCGTCAGAAACGAGAAATAGACCATTCCCTGCACGGTGTCCGACATGAATATCGACACTCCCGACGAACATATCATCAGTATCGGCACCATAAGGCAGATGGTGATATAATCGGTAAACTTGCGGAACAGGGTGCGCTCGCTCCGCACGTCCCA
Organism: Porphyromonadaceae bacterium UBA3318; assembly: GCA_002361235.1. Lineage (GTDB taxonomy): Bacteria > Bacteroidota > Bacteroidia > Bacteroidales > Muribaculaceae > Lepagella. The sequence goes on from DESI01000023.1 coordinate 11,550, forward strand.
GATGGAATTGAACGCGTCGTCGATGCCCGACAGCAGCATGATCACCGTCCACAGCAGCACTATGATGCCCACGCCCACAAACAGCCCCTGCGTGGTGCTTGACAGATACGAGTCGACGAATCTCATAAATGTAGTTATGGCCTTGTGCTGGGCCGGAAACAGCATGTACAGCTCGTTCTGCACCGAATCCTGCAGCCCGAATCCCCGGCCGATGGCCACCATCAGCGCGAACGCCGGCACTATCGACAGCACCGTGTTGTAGGTCAGCGCCATCGACTTGATCTGCAGGTCGCGGTCGAAAAAGGATTTGACCGACAGGTTCACGGTCTTGACGAACCTGACGCCCGCAGTGTTGCGGCCGTCGCTCCATACGCCGGTGGAACAATACACCCACCATCGCATTACCCTGTCAATCAGTCGTGTGATGATATTATCCTTTTTATTCTTCATATATCCGTCTATTAGGCACAAGCCGGTTCGCCCACGTTCTGTCTTAATAACAAAAAAAATGAGTCTTTAGCCTGAACCAAAGACTCATTATGATGCACAGAGGCGCTGTAAGCCGGGTTATGTACGGAACAATTTCCTTTCCGCGTCTGTCATTTATCTTTGTCGGCAGTTGCCTGCCGGCTATAGCAGCCTACCCCCCGGCAATGGACGGACCATCCTTGACTGCCGGTGTATTTGGCCTTGCAACCCGCAGGATGTGCGGCGCCGCATGTCGCCATGCGGCCCGGTGGTCTCTTACACTCGCCTTTTCACCCTTACCCGGCAACCTAAGCCGCCGGGCGGTCGTTCTCTGTCACTTATCCCTGACATCGCTGCCAGCTTTCCGTTAGAAAATGCGGTGTCCTGTGTTGCCCGGACTTTCCTCTACGGCCCCATAGGCCGGAGCGACAGACCACGCCTCTGTGTGGTTCCTCTGTTTTTCTGTACAAAATTATCATTTTTTCCGCATTTTCACAACTTCTTTGGCGATATTCCCTTTTTTAACTACCTTTATCGAAATTATTCTGACTATGAAAAATATTCTCGTCCCCCTCGCGATAATCGGTGCCGGCGTACTGACTTATTCGGCATCTGTGTCGTCGCGCACGCGCATCAATATCGACCCGGACTGGGCTTTCGCTTTCGGACATACCGACCCCGCCAAGGATTTCGGCAGGGGCACCGAATATTTCAACTATCTCACCAAGGCCAATTCCGTCCACAATGCCGGTCCCTATTCTCCTAAATTCAATGATTCGCTATGGCATCGCGTCAATCTGCCGTTCGATTTCGTGGTAGACCTCCCCTACGATTCGTTAGCTTCCCACAGCCACGGCTACAAGACCGTGGGCTATAAATACCCCGAGACATCCGTAGGATGGTACCGTAGGACATTCACGCTGCAGCCCGAGGACTCGGCCTCTCACTACGACCTGATGTTTGACGGCATATTCCGCGACTCGCAGGTGTGGGTCAACGGCTTCTATCTCGGTGGCGAGCCTTCGGGATATACTCGCCAACGTTACGACATCACCCCCTATCTGAATTACGGCCCCGATTCCGAGAATGTCATCGCCGTCCGTTCCGACGCCACGTTCGAGGAGGGTTGGTTCTATGAGGGCGGCGGCATCTACCGTCACGTATGGCTGGAGAAGTCACCGTTGGTGCGCCTCATGCCCGACAAGACACGTGTGCAGTACAGCTCCTCCGGCTCTGACCGCAGCGGTGACGGCACGGTGACGGTAAGCGGCGTAATCGAGAATCTCTCCCATGCCGATGTCAGGGGGCTTAAGGTGAATGTCAACATCACTTCTCTGTCGGGCCGGGCCGTTCAGGGCGGGGCTTCTTCAGTGACTGTCCCTGCCGTCATAAAGCCACGCGGCGAGGCAAAGTGGCATATCAACCTCAAGCCTCAGGACCTGAAGCTGTGGAGTCCTGACAGTCCCGAGCGCTACGACGTGACCGTGACACTGCAGGACAATGGCCGCGACATCGAATCCGAACGGATCCGCACAGGATTCCGCACCCTGACTTTCGACCCCGACAAGGGACTGTTCGTCAATGGCCGGCCGTATAAGATACATGGAGTCGACCAGCATCAGGACCATCCGGGCGTAGGCGCCGGCATCCCGGACGCCGTCAATGTCTACCGTCTGAAGGAGCTTAAGAAATACGGCATCAACACCGTTCGCACCTCGCACAATCCCTTCACCCCCGAAGCCATCGCGGCTGCCGATTCACTCGGCATCATGTTGGTGGAGGAAAACCGCCTGCTGGGCATCAACGACTACCACACCGGTCAGCTTGAGAAGATGATAGACCGCGACTTCAATCACCCGTCGGTGATTCTGTGGAGCGTCGGCAACGAGGAATGGGGCGTGGAATGGGACAAGCGCGGCGACCGGATTATGAAGGATCTGCGCGACATCTCGCACAGCCTCGATTCCACGCGCCTTATGACTGTGGCCACCTCCAGCGGCCCGACAGTCGTTGTCAGCCCTGATGTGGCCGGCTACAACTACATCATGCAGAATCCCGTGGAGGAACACCGCCGCAACTATCCCGACCGCATCGCATTCGGGTCGGAGGAGACAACGGGCAGCGGCACACGCGGCGTTTATTTCGACGACCGGACCAACGGCCATATGGCGTCGCTGAACCGTACCCCCGACACGGACGGCACGCTGAACCGCATTGCGCGTGGCTGGACTTTCTACCGCGACCGCCCCTGGCTGCTCGGCCTCTGCTACTGGACCGGCTTCGACTATCGCGGCGAACCGAATCCCCTTGTATTCCCTGCCACGGGCAGCGAGTTCGGAATTCTGGACTATGCCGGATTCCCCAAGGACGAGGCATTCTATCTTCAGTCGCAGTGGACCGATCAGCCTGTGCTCCACATCCTGCCCCATTGGAATCTCGAAGGTCATGAAGGCGAGACCATCGACATCTGGGTATATTCCAACATGGACGAGGTGGAACTGAACGTGAACGGCAAGAACTTGGGCCGCAAGAAAGTGACGCCCGGCCAGCATGTATCGTTCCCGACTGTCTACAAACCGGGCAAGGTCTCGGCCAAAGGCTATAAGAACGGTAAGCTCGCCAAGACCTCGGTCACAGAGACTTCCGGCCCCGCCGAGAAGCTGGACATACAGACGGCTCACGAACAGGACGGCATCCGCATCATCAACGTCACTCTGCGCGACAGGAAAGGGCGTTTCGCCCCCACAGCCTGCAATCCGCTGACTATTCATCTGTCGGAGGGTCAGACTCTATTGGGCAGCGGCAACGGCGACCCGGCATTCCGCATCAAGGAGCGTCCCGCTCCCGGCGAGCAGCCCGACGCGTTCACCCTCCCCGCCTTCAACGGCCATGCCCAGTTCATCGTCAAGGGTTCAGGACCGATTAACATCACTCTGGACAAATAACATCACGACACTTTCTTGCGGATGTCCACCCTGCGGATCTTGCCGCTGATGGTCTTGGGAAGTTCGTCCACAAATTCTATGACACGAGGATACTTGTACGGCGCGGTCTGATGCTTCACATAGTTCTGTAGCTCCTTCACCAGTTCGTCGCCGGCCTTTTCCTTATATGCCTCGCTCAGCACTATCGTGGCCTTGACCAACTGGCCTCGTATCGGGTCAGGCACTCCGGTGATGGCGCATTCCACCACCGCCTCGTGGCTCATAAGGGCGTTCTCCACCTCGAACGGCCCGATGCGGTAGCCCGAAGATTTGATTACGTCGTCGGCCCGGCCCACGAACCGGAAATAACCGTCCTCGTCGCGCGTGGCCATGTCGCCGGTGTAATATACGCCGTTGCGGTGCGCGGCCTTGGTCAGCTCCGGGTCGTACAGATATTCTCGGAACAATCCCAACGGCCGGTCAGGCTCGGTGTATATCACTATCTGCCCCTGTTCGCCGGGCTTGCAGCTCTCGCCGGCATCGTTCAGCAGGTCGATGTGATAGCCGGGACTCGGGATGCCCATTGAACCCGGTTTCGGTGTCATCCACGGGAAGGTGCCGATGGTCAGCGTCGTCTCGGTCTGCCCGAAGGCTTCATGAATGGACAGGCCCGTAAGCTCCTCCCATTTCTCAAACACGCTCGGATTCATGGCCTCGCCCGCAGTGGTGCAGTAACGCAGTGCGCTCAGGTCATAACTCCTGACATCCTCCAGTATCAGGAAGCGGTAGACGGTCGGGGGCGCGCAGAACGAGGTGATGTGGTATTTCTGGAACATATTAAGCAGTTCCTTCGGCTTGAATTTGTCGAAATCATACACGAACACATTCGCGCCCGAGAACCATTGTCCGTACAGCTTTCCCCACACAGCTTTGCCCCATCCGGTATCGGCGAGGGTGAGATGCAGCGAGTTCTCGTCGAGGTTGTGCCAGTATTTGCCGGTTATGATATGACCCAACGGATAGAGAAAATCGTGCGCCACCATCTTCGGCTCCCCCGTGGTGCCTGATGTGAAATAGAGCAATGACAGGTCTTCATTGCGGTTCTTCAATGCCGGGCGTCTGAATTCCGGAGCCTCTGCTATCCCCTTGTTGAAGTCCTCCCAACCTTCGGGCACGATAGGTCCGGTAGAGATTACCCTGCGCACCGTAGGGCACTTGGGCAGCGCTTTCTCGATGTTCCCGGTCACGACCTCGTCGCCCACGGCCACTATCGCCTTGATTTTCGCGGCATTGCAGCGATACACTATATCTTTGGGCATCAGCAGGTGTGTGGCCGGTATCGCTACGGCACCCAGTTTGTGCAGAGCAAGGATGGAGAACCAGAACTGGTACCGGCGCTTCAGTATCAGCATCACCATGTCGCCGCGACCTATTCCGAGGCTCTGGAAAAATGATGCCGTGCGGTCGGAGTATTCCTTCATCTCTCGGAATGAGAACTGCCGTTCCTCGCCGGCTTCGTTTGTCCACAGCAACGCCGGTTTGTCGGGCTGTTCCTCGGCCCAACGGTCCACCACATCGTATGCGAAATTGAAGTGTTCCGGCACTTTTATCTTGAAATTACGCTGAAAATCATCCAGCGAATCGAACTCCGTCTTTTCCAAATACCGCTCTAACATAATGCAAACAGTTTAGTGTAATTATCATCTTCATAATGCAGTCGCGTCTCAGATTCGTCACGCCTGATTTTTCATAGCTGCTCAACACTGTTTTCCAACAGCTTTTTAATTCTGAATGCAAATGTCAACAAATTGTTTTAATATTCCAACAATCTGCTACCTAAATCATCATATATTGCACACTTATCTACCCATAGTGCAACCCGAATTGCACATTGCCAATCCATCAGTGCATTCTTACGCCTTAATCACCCTCCCACATAAAACAGGCAGGTGGAACCGTGGTTCCACCTGCCTTGATCATTACTGAGATTGTATTTCCTAAATCGCCGTGACCCTACTTCATATTGTGTGGGCTGGTTCGTTGTGTGGGTTGGTTCGGGCGCAGGCCTTTAGGTCGGCTTGCTTATTTCTCCGTCTTCTTCGCAGCCTTCTTGGCCGGAGCTTTCTTTGCAACAGGTTTCTTTTCAGCCGTCTTCTTGACGGCCGGCTTGCGGCCGGGCTTCTTGGCCGGAGCCTCTACGTCAGCCTTCTCTGCCGGCACAACCTGCTCCACGGGGAGGTCTTCGCTGTCCTGGGCTGTACGCAGCGACTTCACTTCCTTGTTGAGCGAAGCGATCTCCGACGCCTGGTTGCGGATGGTGAGCAGCAGCGAGTTCAGCTCCTCGTTGTCGATGCTCTCCGGATACTGCTCCTCTACGCGCACCAGGAAGTCGGCCAGCACATTCATGTAGTTCGTGAATGCCGAGAAGGGCGAGTCGTACGGCGAGAATGCCGCGTGGCTTGCGCCGTCAGCCATGTTCTTGGTACTCATGTAGTAGAAATGGTCGGAGCTCTGCAGATACTCCCAGTCCTGCTTCAGCTGACGGTCGGAGCAGAGGCTTACGCGCTCGGCCACGGCATACAGCTTGTTCAGGGCCTCGTTCTGCAGTTCGTTACCCTTCCATGCGGACACGTCACGTGCCTCGTCGATGTCCGAGATGGGGTATGGTACGCTCATCATGCCCACGGGCTTGAGCTGTGCAGTCACCTCGCTCGGTGTGGCGAAGCGGATGCCACGCTCTGCGGCAAACTGCGGCAGGGCCTTCATGAACATGAAGATACCGGTGTTGGCAGGCAGGAACGATCCGAACACATCCATCGAGAACCACAGGTTCACAACCTGCTCCTGGTCGGGCAGTGCGGCGATCCAGTCCATATACTTGTCGGCTGTCAGCGGATAAGCCGGCCATTCGGGATTGGCGAAGTTGCGGGCCACGTCATCGGCCAGCTTGTCGTTACTGAGCAGCAGCTTCAGATCGGGTGCCGTCTCAGCCTGATATACGTAGTTAGGCGACTTCCATCCCAGGATGTGCTTTGCACCCACGGTCACGCAGGAGTTGAAGCCCATGCGGCCCACCTCGGCTGCGATGTCGTCGTCGTAGATCAGCTCGGTGTTGGCGAACGTGGTCGGTTTCTTGCCGAACAGGTCCTGAATCATGGCGTCGTGACGCTTCACGTCGCGCATGAATTCCTCTGTATCCTCCAGGCCCGACAGCGAGTGTGCGTACGTGCCCGACAGGAACTCCACGCAGCCTGTGTCGGCCAGTGCCTTGAGCTTGTCGATCATCTCGGGCACATAGAGCTGCAGCTGCTCGATGGCCGTGCCGCTCACGCTCAGCGCGCATTTGAACGCCCCGTTCGTGCTCTTGATCATATCCAGCAGAGTGTCGCACATCGGCATATACGAATTCTCTGCCAGGCGGGTGATGATGTCGTCGTCCGAGAAATCATCGAAATAGTAGTGGTCGTTACCTATGTCGAAGAAACGGTAACGTTTCAGCCGGAACGGCTGATGTATGTGGAAATAAAAACAAACTGATTTCATGTCTTTGCTTACTTGTTGATGACCTGGTTGTAAATATCTATTACCTTCTGGCCGGCCTTCTCCCATGTGATGCCGTGTATCTCCTCTATGCCTTTGACGCGGAGATAGTCGTGCATGGCGGGATAGGACACCAGTGCGTGCATGGCGTCGGCCATGGCGTCGATATCCCAGTAGTCGGTCTTGATTACGTTGTTCAGGATTTCTGCGCATCCCGACTGCTTGGATATTATGGAGGGTACGCCCATCTCCATGGCCTCAAGCGGCGAGATACCGAAAGGCTCGGACACCGACGGCATCACGTACACGTCGGAATCGGCCAGCATCTCGTACACCTGCTTGCCGCGCAGGAAGCCCGTGAAGTGGAACCTGTCGGCTATGTTGCGCTGGGCGGCCAGACGTATCATGGCGTCCATCATGTCGCCGCTGCCGGCCATCACGAAGCGTACGTTCTTGGTTTTCTGCAGCACCTTGGCGGCTGCCTCCACGAAGTATTCCGGTCCTTTCTGCATCGTGATGCGGCCCAGGAACGTGATCACCTTGTCCTTCTTTTCATGGCGCGGCAGGTTCAGCAGGTCGTCGCTCAAAGGTATCACGGCGTTGTGCACTGTTGTCACCTTGTCGGGATTGATGCCGTATTTCTCTATGACCGTGCGTCGTGTCAGGTCAGACACCGTGATGATATGGTCGGCGTTGTTCATACCGTCCTTCTCGATGGAGAACACGGTGGGGTTCACGTTGCCTCGGCTGCGGTCGAAGTCGGTGGCGTGCACGTGAATCACCAGCGGCTTGCCGGTCACGTTCTTGGCGTGGATGCCGGCCGGATATGTCAGCCAGTCATGCGAGTGTATCACGTCGCAAGGCACCGTGCGCGCTATCACGCCGGCCACGATCGAGTAATTGTTTATCTCCTCCAGGATGTTGTCGGGATACCGGCCCGAGAACTCGATGCAACCCAGGTCGTTGAGCCGCATATAGTTAAAGTCGGCATAGATATGGTCGCGCAGCCGGAAGTACAGCTGGGGATCCATCACTTTGCCCAGGCGGTTGACCACATAGTCATAATTCACATCGCGCCACGCCACCGGGGTGCTGTTGGCGCCTATGATGTTGGCAAAGCCCTTCTCCTCGTCGCCGTACGGCTTCGGAATCACGAACGTGATGTCCATGTTGCCGCAGTTGTGCATACCCTTGGTCAGTCCGTAGCTTGCCGTTCCCAGTCCCCCGAGAATGTGGGGAGGAAACTCCCATCCGAACATTAATGCTCTCATTTCTCTTATGTTTAGGGGTTATTTCTGTAATTTGATCATCTGGTTCACTGTCTTGATCACGGTCAGTATGCCGCCCACGTTCTTGGCCGTCGACACGGCGCCTCGGCCGGTGTACGGCGGGTTGGCGTCATACATCTCGCTCAGCGATCCTATACATCCGGTCGACATCTCGTCCTCGTAGCCGATCAGCATACGCTCTATGAACGAGAGGCCCGACAGGCCGAACACCTTGAAATAGGCGTCGGCGTAGAATCCGAACAGCCAGGGACGCGCCGGACCCTGATGCACGGCGTATTCACGCTCTATCGGGTTGCCGACGTATGTGGGATGGTAGTTCTGGCTCTTGGGGCTGAGCGAACGCAGTCCCTTGGGCGTCAGCAGCTCGCGTGTGCAGAAGTCGAGTACCGTCTTGCGCTGGCGACGGTTCAGCGGGCTGTATTCCAGGCCGATGGCTATGGCCATGTTGGGACGCACCTCCAGATCGGTGTAGGTGCCGTTCACATAGTCGTACAGATAACCGTAGCCGTTCAGGAACGTGCTGACGAACGATTCGCCGCACTTCGTGGCCAGCTCGTCGAGTTCCTTTACGTATTCCTGTTCGCCGGGTTCGTTCTCCAGCAGCGACTGCAGGAAGCGCAGGCTGTTGTACCACAGGGCGTTGAATTCCAGGATGTATCCTGTGCGCGGGATGATGGGCTTGCCGTTGATGGAAGCCGACAGCCAGGTCACGGGCTTGTCGCGGCCTTCGCTCGACACAAGGCCGTTGTCGTTGACACGCAGGTTGGCGATGCGTCCGTTGCGGATATCCTCCACCAGTCGGCGCACCTCGTCGCCGTATTTGTCAAGACACTGCTTCTGGTCCGTGGCCTTACGGTAAGCCTGTATGGCCCAGATGGTCCATAACGGGATGTCGGGCAGATCGATCTCGTGGATCACGGGATCCGTCTCCTTGGTGTCGATATAATGATTCAGGGCCTTGATGAAGGAGCCCATTATCTTGTGGTAGTCATCCTCGTGGCCTACCGACAGCGTACAGCCGGGCAGCGCAATCAGCTCGTCGCGGCACCGCACGTTGTACCACGGATAGCCGGCCATGATGTAGTCGCCGTGCTCGTTCTTCAGATAGAACTGCTTGGCGGCGTTCTTCAGACAGTTGTAGAAGCTGGTGCGGCAAGTGCGCGCCTTCAGGTCCTCGTCGTATACCGTCTCGAACTTGGCGGGATCGGTCTCGGCTGTCGAAGCCGAGAAGATGATGGGCTCTCCTTTCTTGATGGGTACCTCGAAATAACCGGGAACCCACAGGTCCTCCTTGTACGGGATGCCGCGGTCGCGGTCCTTGTAATATTCTATTCCCTTGTACCAGTGCCCGTTATTCACCCATTTCACTTCCTTGTTGAACTGCATGTACAGTTCGGGGTATCCCTCATACAGACAGGTGGACACTCCGTTGGGAACATGGTTGATGGTCTTGTCGATGGCTGAGTTTTCCATCACCAGTGCGTTGGCGTTGCGGAACGCCAGGAAGGGACGGAACTTTAGTGTGGTGTCCGAATGCGCGTCTATAAGCGTATAGCGGATCAGTATGCGGTTCTGATGAGAGATGAACACTTTCTCCTTCGACAATATCACTCCGCCCACGCGGAACAATATGCTCGGAACCACCTCGCAGCTGTATTCCCTTATGTACTTGTGACCGTTCGGACTGAACGTCGTCGGTCCGTACTGGTGCAGTCCCAGGTTGAACTCGGCACCGTGCTGCACCACTGTCTCGTCGAGCGATGACAGCAGCACATGGGCCTGATCGTCCATCTCCGGTATCGGTATCACCAGCAATCCATGCTGCTTGCGTGTGTTGCATCCCACAATCGTTGTACAATGATAGGCCCCCGACCGATTCGTCCGGAGCATTTCCTTAGGAAGACTCTGCTCCAAATTTATCATCAGGTTCTTGTCAAATTTCAGATAACTCATGAGGAATTATAAAAGTTTGGGTAAGTTTTTCAGTTCTTGTGAAGGGGTCGTTAGGCTCTCTTCTTTAATTATACAAATTTAGTCACTTTTTAATCAATTGACAAACAAATATGTTGAAAAACAACTTTTTTTGAAAGACTATTGTCCACTTTTATAATAAGTACGGCTATGTGTGCCAATATACTCAGAGAGCGAGCCCTTTCGGACACGCTCTCCGTATGAATGATTCGGTCAATGATGCGACCGTTTCCGTTACGTCTTACTGTCCCGGACCGGGAATCAGGGCTGCGTTGTAGCAGTATTCATAGATGTAGGGTACAAGTCCGAACAGTACGATGCCGGCCACACAGATCCAAAGTGCCGCACGCTCGCCCGCATTGCTCTTGAACGCCTCCACCTTGGCCTCGCCGGGATTGATCCAGATGGCCTTTACAACCAGCAGATAGTAGTACAGCGAGATGATGGTGTTGATCAGCGCGATGAGCACCAGAATGTACAGAGGCATCGAACCGGTGGAGGTTGCCGACGTGAAGATCAGGAACTTCGAGAAGAATCCTGCGAACGGCGGGATACCTGCCAGCGAGAACATGGCCAGTGTCATTGCGAACGACAGCCAGGGGTTGGTCTTGTGCAGTCCGTCGTAATCGTCCATGCTGACCTTACCGGTCTTGTTTTCGATACTTGTTATCACTGCAAAGGCTCCGAGGTTGCTGACTATGTACACGAAGATGTAGTACATCATCGAACCAAGTCCCATCGTGGAGCTTGTCATGGCGCCCAGCATGATGTATCCTGCCTGCGAGATGGACGAGAAGGCCATGAATCGCTTCAGGTTCTTCTGACGGATGGCGAACAGGTTACCTACTGTAATTGTGGCTATGATCACTGCATACAGCATCCATTCCCAGCAGTCGGGATAAATCTGGCCGAATGCCTGCACAAAGATGATGAAGAATGCGAATGCCGTGGCGCCCTTGGAGATTACCGACAGATACGATGTGATGGCCGTGGGGGCACCCTGGTATACGTCGGCCGTCCAGAGGTGGAACGGAACAAGGCTCAGCTTGAAACCGATGCCGGCAATCATGAATGCCATGGCCACGATCAGCAGTCCGGACATCTTTCCGCTCGTGATGTTTGCGTATATGTCGCTGTAATAGAGCGAGCCGGAGAAAGCGTACACGAAGCTCAGGCCCATCAGCAGGATTGCCGACGAGAACACTGCTGTCAGTATATACTTTATGGCTGCCTCGTTGCTCTCGTAGTGCTTCTTGTTGAATGCCACCAGTGCTGCCAGCGGCAGTGACGCTGCCTCCAGTCCGATGACGAACAGCAGGAAGTGACGTGCCGAAATCATCAGGTACATGCCGAACAGAGTGACAAGCAGCAGCTCGTAGAACTCGCCCTTGCGGATGGCTACTTCGTCGCTCTCAACCCAGTGGGCCGACTGCAGCAGCACGATGAACACACCTATGTTCAGTATGGCCTTGATGGCCATGCTTGCGGTGTCGTTGACGTACATGCCGCCGAACACCGATACCTCGCACGACGGCAACAGCCATATCGCTATCGTCCCAAGACCGAACAACACCGTGGTCATGGGCGTCAGAAATTTCTTCGCGGAGCCGTCGCGACTGAACACGTCAGCCACAAACACCACAAGAAAAATGCCCAGTATTATTAACTCGGGGATCATTGCCCCAAATTGAGAATATCCCATTTTTTCGTTTCTTGTTGTTCTAATTGATTAGATAGCCATCGCCAATGCGTCGACGATTGGTTTGAAGCTATGCTGTATTGTCTCGCTAAGCCAGTTGGGGAAGAATCCGATACCGGCCAGACACGCTATCAGGGTCACTGTCGACAGGCGCTCCCACCATGTCGCGTCGGTCAGACTGAGATGATGCTCGTCCTGAACCGGTCCGAGGATCAGCTTGCCCACCACGCGCAGGATGTAGACCGCGGTAATCACGATCGAGGTCGTGGCGGCAATCACGAAGATGCGGTGGAACATGTCGGCGTGCTCGAACGATCCGAAGAAGATGGTCATCTCGGCCACGAAGCCCGACATACCGGGAAGTCCTAAGGATGCGAAACCGGCAATCATGTAGCATACGCCAAGGTAAGGCATTATCTTCATCAGGCCGCCCATCTGGCGGATGTCACGTGTATGCGTACGTCCGTATATCATACCGATAAGAGCAAAGAACAGGGCCGTCATCAGACCGTGGCTCAGCATCTGAAGTATCGCGCCGGTCATTGCCGTGGTGTTGAGCATCAGCAGTGCGAACAGCACCATGCCGCAGTGCGACACCGACGAATAGGCGTTGATGTATTTGAGGTCGGTCTGGACGCAAGCCGAGAAGGCTCCGTACACGATGCTGATACCGGTCAGGATAATGAATATCCAGGCCAGCTCGTTGGCGGCGTGAGGCAGCAGGAAGATGGCGATGCGGAAGCATCCGTATCCTCCCAGCTTCATCAGTACGCCGGCGTGGAGCATAGACACTGCCGTCGGGGCACATGCGTGACCGTCGGGGCTCCATGTGTGGAACGGGAACATGGCGCCGAGCACGCCGAAGCCTACGAACGTGAATATGAACAGCAGGTTCTGCCAGCCATGGTCGATGTTATTGTAATGCGAGATATCAAGAATGTTCCATGTGTGGGTCATTCCTTCGGGAGTGCCGTGCCAGTAGATTCCGAGCAGACCGAGCATCAGGAAGGCCGAGCCTCCCATCAGCATCAGCGTCAGCTTCATGGCCGAGTATTCCTTGCGTCCCGTACCCCATACGCCGATCAGCAGGTACATCGGAATCAGAGCCACCTCGTAGAACATGAACATCGTGAACATGTCGATCGAGATGAAGAATCCGTACACACCCGTAGACAGCAGCGAGTACCACAGGAAGAAGTTCTTGGGAAGCGGGTTGATCTTCCACGAAGCGAAAGTGCCCGCAAACACTATTATAGAGGTAAGCAGCAGCATCAGGACGGAGATGCCGTCCACACCCACTGCCAGGTGAATGTTCAGTGGCTTATACCACATCCATGAATCCATCCACAGCATTTCGGCCTGATTGCCGGCTGCCCGCTGTGCGAGGAAGTCGCACACCAGCCAGATGCTCATGCCCAGCAACACCGTGGAGCAGGTTACCATAACCCCGCGGATCGCCTTCATGTTGTTCTGACCGCACAACGCGAGTCCGGCCAGCATCAGGATCGGCACTACTACGAACCAGATTAAGATATTTCCGAAAAACATAATCTTTGTATTGTTGTTATTGAGGGGTTAGATAAGACAGATCCATGTGATTACGGCCAGTACCAATGCTCCGGCAAAGTACCACAGCACGTAAGCCTGGACATAACCGGACTGCATGCCTTTGATCTTTACGGAGAAGAAATTGGTGACGTATGCCAGCGCGTTCATCGTGCCGTCGATCACGTGACGGTCGAACCATGCTATGCTGCGGCAGATGATGTTGAATATGATCTTATGCGTGACGAACTGATACATCTCGTCCCAGTAGAAGCGGTGATGGGCAGCCTTCCACAGACCGGGCATCGCGTTCTTGAACTTGGTGGGCAGAGGATTCTTCTTGGCGTACATCACGGTTGCAAGGCCGATGGCCAGCAACGCTATGACAATTGAGGTAACTGCTACCGGAGTCTCCAGATGGATATGATAGGGCTCGCCGTTATAGGTAACAAACTCGCCGAAGGGGATGAATCCTGCCACACAGCTTACGGCGGCCAGTATCAGCAACGGCACCGACATCTGCCAGGGTGCGTCATGAGGCTTGTGGCCTTCCTTCTTGTATTCGGGGTTCTCCTCCCACCAGAAGATCAGGTAATAGATACGGAACATGTAGAAAGCGGTCAGACCTGCCACCATCGACATCCATGCGCCCCAGAACCAGTGGTTGTTGTACATGGCTGCCAGCATCTCGTCCTTCGAGAAGAAACCGGAGAACGGAGGTATACCCGCGATGGCCAGACAGCCTATCAGGAACGTCCAGTGTGTGATGGGCATGTACTTGCGCAGGCCGCCCATCTTGGTGTAGTCGTTGCTGTGAACCGCATGTATCAGTGCGCCGGCGCCAAGGAACAGGAGTGCCTTGAACATGGCGTGTGTGAACAGGTGGAACATCGAGGCCATGTAGCCCAGACCCGAGTAGTGAACTCCCTCGATAGGATGGTTATATGCCACGCCTAACGAAACCATCATGAACGCGATCTGCGATATGGTGGAGAATGCCAGAACACGCTTTATATCGATCTGCGTACATGCCACCACCGCTGCGTAGAATGCCGTGATGGCGCCCACGATCGTGATGAATGTAAGCGAGTCGGGTACGATGCAGTACAACGGGAAGAAACGGGCCACTAAGTACACACCGGCCACGACCATGGTGGCGGCGTGAATCAGAGCCGAAACAGGCGTCGGGCCCTCCATTGCGTCGGGCAGCCAGATGTGCAGCGGCAGCATGGCCGATTTACCCATACCGCCGACGAATATCAGCACCATGGCCCATGTCAGAACCGAGCCGCCCATGAACGTGGCGCCTACCACCGTATTGGCGATGACGCCGGCATTGTTGTTCAGCATCTGGAAGTTGAACGCCGAAGCGCTTCCGAGAGGTCCGTCGGCAGGTGCGTTCGACACATAGTAGCTCAGTACCAGGATACCGATCAGCATGAACAGGTCGGCGAAACGAGTCACGATGAATGCCTTCTTCGAAGCCGATACAGCCGACGGAAGCTTATAGAAGAATCCGATCAGCAGGTACGAGCTGACACCCACCAGCTCCCAGAATATGTACATCTGGAAGATGTTGGTGGCTACCACCAGGCCCAACATCGAGAAAGTGAACAGGGCCAGGAACGCATAGTAGCGCTGGAAACCCGGCTCGTGCTCCATATATCCCCAGCTGTACAGGTGAACCATGAACGAGATGGTGGTGATCACCACCAGCATCATGGCCGAGATGGGATCCAGCAGGAAACCGATGTTCACAACCATACGGTCGGTAAACGCCAGCCAGGTCACGTCGAACACCTGGTACTGCTGTCTTACTCCCTCAACTATGAACAGCGGGTCGCCGCTGAAGAAATATGTGAATGCTACGTAATAACTGATCACTGCCACAGCCCCCAAAGCCGTGATGCCAAGTATGCCCGCAAGCTTGCGCGACATCTTTACGCCGCCGATGCCCAGCAACAGGAACATGAACAGCGGTATGGCAAGAATTAATATTGGTAGTGTAACGCTCATGATCAATACTTCATTTTATCTACCTCGTCTATCTCCGTGCTGTGGAGCTTGCGGTAAATGTTCACGATTATCGCAATCGCAATGGCTGTCTCGGCGGCGGCAATGGCTATGGCGAACAGGGTGAACACCATACCCTCCATCGACCCCGGATACAGGAAACGATTGAAAATCACAAAATTCAGGTCTGCCGAATTGAGCATCAGCTCCAACGATATCAGCAACGCTATCATATTTTTGCGTGTCACGAATCCGTACACACCGGCCACGAACATTATCACGCTCGGAACCAAATACCATAACATATTCAAATCCATCGCGCTTAACGTTTACGGGCAACTGTTACGCCGCCGATTATACATGCCAACAACAGTATCGATATTGCCTCGAACGGCAACAGGTACTGGAACTTCTCGGTGCCCGTGAAGGCTTTGCCTATCTCTTTCATGCTGATGGTGGCGCTGCCGTCCAGACAGCTCATCAGGTTTGCCTCGTGAGACAACGGCATATACAGCAGTGCCAGCACCAGCAGGATGCCGCCCAGCACCGATACCGTCGCGCCTATGGCCCGGCGGTGATTGCGCAGATATGCCACCTCCTCGTCAGGACGGTGCGTCAGAAGAATCGCGAACACAAACAGCACCATGATGCCGCCCGCGTATACAGCGATCTGCACCGCGCCCAGGAATTGATATCCTAACTGGAAATAGAATATCGAGGTTCCGATCAGCACGAAAAGCAGATATGTGGCCGCACGCAATATCTTGCGGGTCATCACGGTAGCTACCGAAAAGACAACCACTATCAGGGCCACAACGAAATATAAAATTATATTCGCTACTGAATCCATTATATTGTTATTGTTTCTTAATTAAGTGTTATGCGGAAGGTCTGGCTTTGGCCTCGGGCTGAGCCGGAGCTTCGGGCTTTGGTTCCTCTGCGGGCTTCGCGGGCGCAGCAGGCTTCGGTGCCGGTGCCGGGTCCTCCGGCTCGGGTCGGTAATTCAGCTGCTTCACAAGTTTGTCGCGCTCGAACACGGCCTGCTCGAAGTCATTACTGAATTCCAGTGCGTTCTGCGGACAGCTCGTGACGCACAGCATGCAGAACGTGCAGCTGCCAAGGTCGTACATGTACTTGTCCAGCTTGCGCTTCTTCTTGCCGTCGGGCAGTTCCACCATTTTTGTGTCCAGATGAATGGTCCCGTTCGGGCAATTCATCTGGCAGATGCCACACGCTATGCACTTGTGGCGTCCCTCCGAATCGTATATCAGCGTAAGTTCCGCACGGAACCGGTCGCTGATCTTCAGGTCCTGTCGGTTCTCCGGATACTGCTCCGTGATCTTGGGCGTCACGAACTCCTTGCCCGTAACGGCCATTCCAGTCACCAGACTTTTCAGTCCGGTACCGACCTCCTTAAAGTATTCTAATATATTGGCCATCAAATATTGATTTTTCTCTCTCGGTTAGTTTTCAAATAAGGTTGCTCATCGTTCCACCTGACCGCCGAGCAGGTCAAGCAATTCGGCGGTGATGCTCTGCTGGCGCAGCTTGTTGTACTCCAGCTGGAGTTCGTCGCGCAGCTTCTGGGCGTTGTCGTTGGCCGTCTGCATGGCCATCACGCGCGCCGCCTGCTCGCTGGCACGGTTCTCGATGGTGATCTCCTGCATGGTCGACTGCACGAACATCGGCAGCACCTCGTTGAAGATGCTGTTGGGATCCGGCTCGAAAATGTACAGCTGATTCTCGTCAGCCTCGACCCCTTCGGTCAGCGACGTCTGCTCCACCGGGAACAGCCGGTCTGTCGTAAGCGTCTGCTTGCTCATCGACTTATACTTCATGTAGATCACATCCACACGGTCCACCGTGCCCTTGACGAAGCGGTCGCGGAGTCCCTCGGTGAACTCCGTCACCTTCGGGCCGGCCATCTTCGAATCCACTCCTTCGGGTATTTCCACCTTCACGCCATCGAGTTTCGACACGGCGCGGGCTATCTTCTGCCCTACCGGCATCACGGTGATGGCGGCTCCGGGACAGTCGCGGCGCAACTTGTCAAGCTCAATCAGCAGCCCCTTGAAGATATTGATATTGTAGGCGCCGCACAGACCGTCGTCCGAACCATATACCACCACGGCCGCATTCATCACCTCGCGACTCTCGATCAGAGGCGATTCGAAATTCTCCTGCGCCCCCAGTATATGACCCATGATCTCCGTCAGCTTGGCGCGGAACGGCTTCAGCTGCTTGAGCTGCATCTCGTTCTGGTGCGCCTTGGCCGACGATATCATCTTCATCGCTCCGGTTATCTTCTCCGTCGATGATACCGACCCAATGCGGTTCTTTAGTTCTCTTAACGTTGCCATGCGGTATGACTCCTCTTATTTATTTCGCACTCGCGATTCTGTCTGCCACTTCCTTTGCCACGGCCATCATGGCACTTTCGGCTTCCGGGGTGAGTTTGCCGCTCTTAAGCACGTCGAGCACATCGGCCTGATGGCTCATCTGCAGTGCCTGAAGATACTGGTTCTCGAACTCATGCACACTCTCCAGCGGCACGTTCTCCAGAAGTCCGTTTACTCCTGCGTATATCACGGCCACCTGATTCTCCACGGGCCAGGGATGATACTGCGGCTGGCACAGAATCTGCTGGTTCTTGCGGCCACGGTCTATGGCACGTGCGGTCACGGGGTCGATGTCGCCGCCGAACTTGGTGAACGATTCCAGCTCGCGGAACTGGGCCTGGTCGGTCTTCAGCGTTCCGGCCACCTTCTTCATACACTTCAGCTGTGCGCTACCACCCACACGCGATACGGAGATACCCACGTTGATGGCCGGACGGATACCCTGGTTGAACAGAGATGTCTCCAGGAAGATCTGGCCGTCGGTGATGGAGATCACGTTGGTCGGGATGTATGCCGACACGTCGCCTGCCTGGGTCTCGATGATGGGAAGCGCGGTGAGCGAGCCTCCACCCTTCACCATCGGCTTCAGCACTGCGGGAAGGTCGTTCATCTGCTCGGCCACTTTCTGGTCGGAGATGATGCGTGCGGCGCGTTCCAGCAGACGCGAATGCAGATAGAAGATATCGCCCGGGTAAGCCTCGCGGCCCGAAGGACGCTTCAGCACCAGCGAAACCTCGCGGTATGCCACGGCCTGCTTCGACAGGTCGTCGTATATGATCAGCGCGTCGCGGCCGGTGTCGCGGAAATACTCGCCGATGGCCGCGCCCGAGAAGGGTGCGAAATAACGCATCGAAGCTGACTCCGACGCGTTGGCGGCTACCACCACCGTGTATTTCATCGCGCCGAATTTCTCCAGCGTATTTACTATCGAAGCCACGGTCGAAGCCTTCTGACCTATGGCCACGTATATGCAGTACAAAGGCTTGCCGGCCTCGTAGTTCGCTTTCTGGTTTATGATTGTGTCGATGGCTATGGCGGTCTTACCAACCTGACGGTCGCCGATAATCAGCTCGCGCTGTCCGCGGCCGATTGGAATCATGGAGTCCACGGCCTTCAGACCCGTCTGCAGAGGCGTCGTTACCGGCTGGCGGAACACAACGCCCGGAGCCTTGCGCTCCAGAGGCAGCAGGATGCGGTCGCCTTCGATCGGCCCTTTGCCGTCGATAGGCTCGCCAAGCATGTTGATGACGCGGCCCAACAGTCCTTCGCCCACAGGTATGGAGGCTACCTCGCCCGTGCGCTTCACCGACATGTTCTCGGTGATGCTGTTCACGCGGTCCAGCAACACGACGCCGACGTTGCTCTCCTCAAGGTTGAGAGCCACGCCTTTCGCTCCGTTCTCGAACTCCACAAGCTCGTTGCTCCGAACATTCTCCAGACCGTACACGTGCGCCACGCCGTCGCCGGCTGTCAGCACCGTGCCTACTTCTTCGAATTTGACCTTCGAGTTGATGTTCTCAAGCTCCTGCTTCAGCACATCCGATATTTCACTTGGATTAAGCATGTTAATTGTTACCTGTTAAGAGGTTTTGTCGTAATTGTTGCAGTTCTCCGCTGATCGAGGCGTCCATGCGGGTAGAATCCACATCGATCACAAACCCTCCGATCACTTCCGGATCCACCTTGTGTTCGTATTCGAACTTTGACTTCGGGAATGATTTCTCCACCACGTCGTGCAGACGCTTCATCTCGGTGTCGGGAATCTCTGCCGCCGTCACTATCCGGACCTGCGATATATTGTTCTCTTTGCGATATATGTCGCGATATGCCAGCGCCATCAGCTGGAAGAATTCTTCCCGCTTATGGTCCAGCACCAGTTGTACGAACCTGTCGAACGGGCTGTCGGGCTTTGCCTGACACAGTCCGTCCAGAACCTTGCGCTTGTCCTCGCCCTTCACGTAGGGATTGGACAGCGTTTTCTGCAGGTCTTTGTTTTCTGAGTATGCCGCAAGCACTGACTTCATGGCCTCGTAGATCGGCTGCTGCGAGTCGGTCTTCTTGGCGTACTTGTACAGCGCCATGGCATAGCGGTGGGGTATCAGTCCGGAAATCATGGTTTTAGTTCTTCTCGATATCGTCCAGCATCTTGTTCACCAGCTCGGTCTGAGCCTTGGTGTCCTTAAGCTGCGAACGCATCATTTTTTCAGCAATTTCTATTGAGAATCTGCTCACCTCGTCACGAATCTGGGACTCGGCCTGCTTCCGCGCCTGCTCTATCGAGACCTTCGCGGCATCCATCTCGCCCTGGGCCACCTTGGCCGCCTCGTTGCGTGCCTGCTCTATGATCTCGGTCTTCATCTTCTGGGCGTCACGCAGCATCTCCTGCTGCTTGGCCATAACCTCCTTCATATAGCGGTCCGCCTCGGCGCGCGCGTTGTCCAGCTGCTCCTTGGCCTGACGGGCGTTCTCCACTCCTTCGTCTATGGTGCTCGCCCGCTTGTCCATCATCTTGATTATCACCGGCCAACCCCATTTTGCCAATACCAGGAACAACAGGATGAACGCTACGAACATCCAGAAAACCAGGCCAAAATCAGGCGTAAATAATTCCATATCTTATTTTTTTAGGGTTGCGAGAATGCGCGTGCCGTCGCCTTATGCCGCGACGACACGCGGATTTTACAGTTCGATTCTTACTTGATGAAGATTGCCAGTGCCGACACAATCACTGCGAACAGTGCCACACCCTCTATCAGAGCCGCAATCACAATCATGTTGCTTCGGATGTCGCCTGCTGCTTCAGGCTGACGGGCAATTGCCTCCATGGCCGAGCCGCCGATCTTGCCGATACCCATACCGGCACCGATGGCTGCTATACCTGCGCCAAGTGCGGCGCCTAATCCTGCCAAAGGCTGCAATGACATCACCTCGGCGATAATCGCTGTTAATACCGTTGTTAACATAGCTGTACTGTTTTATTTGTTTTTATTATTTTTCTTTATTATATCTTTACGCTGTCTATCTTCTCGGCCTCCTTGTGAAGCAGTGATTCCTCCTCCTTCCCGGCCTCTCCGTGCTCACCCTTCTCCTGCGCCATCGCTATGAACAGCGTGGACAGAAGCGTGAACACGTATGCCTGGATGAAACTTACCAGCACGTCCAGCGCCAGCATGAACACCGAGAACAGTATCGAAACCACCGCCGCGCTTCCTGCCACCGCCGCGCCGAACGACGCGAAGATGAATATGAGCAGTGTCAGCGTTATCACGATCATGTGGCCTCCCATCATGTTCGCGAACAGACGGACTGCCAGGGCGGCCGGCTTCGTGAATATACCGAATATTTCTATGAACTGCATGATGGGCAGCGGACACTTGAGCCAGATAGGCACATCCGGCCACAGTATCTCTTTCCAGTAATGCTTCGTACCCAGCACATTGGTCAGCACGAACGTGCATACCGCCAGCACCAGTGTCACGGCGATGTTGCCCGTCAGGTTGGCGCCGCCGGGGAACACTACTATCAGACCCAACAGGTTCATCGTCAGTATGAAGAAGAACACTGTCAGAAGATAGGGAGCGAATTTACGGGAGTTCTCCCCTAAGGTCGGCTTGATATTGTCGTAGTAAATGAAGCTGACCAACAGCTCGATGAATCCCATTCCCTTGCGCGGAGCCTTCATGTCGGGATGACGGCGGTAGAAACCCACCAGACCCAACACCATGGCAATCACGACCAGAACGGAGATGAACAATGCCATCACGTCCTTGGTTATCGACAGGTCAAGAGGCCGGTATTCCTTGTAATACTGTCCGGCCACCTTGTGAGCGGCTGCCGCATCGGCATCGGGCACATAGACATATCCGTCTATGACGGGCATGCCTTCGTCCACCACATCGCCTTCCTTATGCTTGGCCAGTTCGGCATCCACTTTCTTCTGGTCTTCGGGCGACAGATCGAAAACCTCCACCACCTTGTCCTTGTGCGTGCTGATCCGGGCCAGCACGAAACGGTACTGCTTGCCGTCGCGCTCACATGTCTTCACCACGGGCACCATCTGTTTGTGCTCCTTGCCCGTGGCGGGATCCTTGACCTCGATGGACTCGGTCAGGTCGGCGCTCGAGAAACAGAACCAGCTGTGGTCCTCCGCACGCACTATCACAGGCAGCGGCATACGCGTGGTATGCGAGAAGGGAACCTCCCAGCCATACCCGTCGCCGAGATGCTCGAAGATTAGCTCCTTCACGTCCATCTTCTCCTCGTTCTGTTCCTCCTTCTGCAGTTCCGACGACACTTTCTGGGAGTCATCCTTCGAGCATCCGGGGACCATAACGACTGTCAGGACCGCCAGTAACAATATGTAGATGCGTTTTAACATATCTTTCTTTATATTCCGGTCTGTGGGCCTATCCGATCAATAGGCCAAAACCGAGATTTTATTATCGTTCACATCCGCCAGACCGCCGTTGATGGGCATGTCGCCGCTCTCTCCGTCGGGCTTGACATAATGCACCGTTCCCTTCACCAGCACCGATATGATCGGAGCGTGGTTCTTAAGCACGGTGAACGATCCGAGCTGACCGGGCAGTGTCACCATCGTGACCTCGCCGCTGTAGCTCACTTCGTGTGCGGATATAATTTCAAGGTTCATGGCTCGATCACTTCACCTCCGCGAGGAGTTTCTTACCCTTCTCGATAGCCTCGTCGATGGTGCCTACGTTCAGGAACGCCTGCTCGGGCAGCTCGTCCAGCTCGCCGCTCAATATCATCTTGAAGCCTCGGATTGTCTCGGCCAGAGGCACCATCACGCCGGGGAGACCGGTGAACTGCTCGGCCACGAAGAACGGCTGCGACAGGAAGCGCTGTGCGCGACGTGCGCGGGCCACCACCTTCTTGTCCTCGTCCGACAGCTCGTCCACACCCAGGATGGCGATGATGTCCTGCAGCTCGTTGTATTTCTGCAGCAGCTGCTTCACGGCCTGCGCCGTGTTGTAGTGGTCCTCGCCCACGATGTTGGGATCCAGGATTCGCGATGTGGAATCCAGCGGGTCTACGGCCGGATAGATACCAAGCTCCGAGATCTTACGGTTCAACACCGTCGTGGCGTCAAGGAACGAGAACGTCGTGGCCGGAGCCGGGTCGGTAAGGTCGTCGGCAGGCACGTAGATGGCCTGCACCGACGTAATCGAGCCTTGTTTTGTCGATGTGATTCGCTCCTGCAGCATACCCATCTCCGACGACAGCGTAGGCTGATAACCCACGGCCGACGGCATACGGCCTAAGAGTGCCGACACCTCGGAACCTGCCTGAGTGAATCGGAAGATGTTGTCGATGAACAGAAGTATATCCTTCGATCCGCCGTCGCTGTCACGGAACTGCTCGGCTACGGTCAGACCCGACAGGGCTACGCGCAGACGTGCGCCCGGCGGCTCGTTCATCTGGCCGAACACCAGCGTGGACTGCGAGTTCTTCAGCTCCTCATGGTCGACATCATCCAGGTTCCATTCACCCTTCTCCATGCCTTCCGTGAATTTCTTTCCATATTTGATCACACCGCTCTCGATCATCTCGCGCAGCAGGTCGTTACCCTCGCGGGTACGCTCGCCCACTCCGGTGAACACCGAGAAACCGTTGTGTCCTTTGGCAATATTGTTGATGAGCTCCTGAATCAGCACCGTCTTGCCCACACCGGCACCGCCGAACAGACCGATCTTACCACCCTTCATGTAGGGTTCCAGGAAGTCCACCACCTTGATACCGGTGAACAGAATCTCCTGCGAGATGGCCAGGTCGTCGAACTCGGGAGCCGGCTGATGGATGCCGCGCAGGTTGTCGCGGTTCAGAGCGCCCAGCATGTCAATGGGTTCGCCCACAACGTTCAGCAGACGCCCCTTGACCTGCGTGCCCGTAGGCACCGAAATGGGGGTGCCAAGATTGCGCACCTTCACACCGCGGCGTACGCCGTCCGTGCTCTCCATTGCCACGCAGCGGGCCGTATCCTCGCCGATGTGCTGCTCCACTTCAAGTATCAGCTCCTCGCCGTTGTCGCGAAGCACCTGCAACGCCGTATAGATCGGCGGTATCTGGTCCTTGCCACCCTCGAACGATACGTCGATCACAGGGCCGATGACCTGAACTACAGTACCTAAATTCTCGCTCATATCTCGTTTTTCTTTTTTTCTGTTAGTATTAGAAGTGCCATCCTAATGCTACGAACACCGTCATCAGCAAAAGGTTTGCCAACGCGAACGGCATCAGGTATTTCCACTCGAACGACAGCAGTTGGTCGATACGCACACGGGGGAACGTCCACTTGAACCAGATGATGACGAACGAGATGAAGAATGCCTTGCCCAGGAACCACACCACGCTCGGAATATAGTCCATCACCATGTTGAAGCCGTCCCATCCGGGAATGTGCAGAGGCATCCATCCGCCTAAGAACATCAGCGATGCTATGCCCGACACGATGAACAGGTTCAGATACTCGGCCAGGTAGAAGAAGCCGAAGTGGATACCCGAATACTCCGTATGGTAACCGGCCGTCAGCTCATGCTCGGCCTCGGGAAGGTCGAACGGGCCACGGTTGGTCTCGGCCGTAGCAGCCACGATATATATCAGGAATGCGATGATGGCGGGGATGTGTCCCTTGAACAGGAACCATGCGTCCTCCTGGGCCCATACCAGCTCGTTTATGTTCATGGTGCCGGACAGTACGATGATGGTCATTATGGCCAGACCCAGCGACACCTCGTAGCTTATCATCTGCGCGCCGCTTCGCATGGCGCCGATCAGCGTGTATTTATTGTTCGATGCCCAGCCGGCCAGCAGTATGCCCAACACACCCACCGAGCTGACTGCCAGCACGAAGAAGATGCCGATGTTCCAGTCTATGATCTGCAGGCCGTTGCCCCACGGCAGACACGCCAGCATTATCACCGACGACGTGATGACCAGATAGGGCGCGAGCTTGAACAGGAACCGGTCGGTGCCTTTCAGACATATCAGCTCCTTGATCAGAATCTTGAACATGTCGGCGAACACCTGCAGAAGTCCCCACGGACCTACACGCATCGGGCCCAGTCGGCACTGGAACCATGCGCACAGCTTGCGCTCGTACAATATATAGAACAGGGCCAGCACAGTGTATGCCAGCAGAACGATCACTCCGACAATGACACACTCTATCAGGACGGCCAGCCAGTCGGCCATACCCGTCCCCAACAGCCAGTCATTGAAGCACGATGTCCATTTCCCAAAATCAAACATATCTTGTTATTGTTGTTTTATGCGTGGTTTATATCACTGTTAACGGTCAATATCGGGGATCACGAAGTCCAGGGCGGCGCCGATTGTGATCAGGTCCGCTATCATATAGCCTGTACATGTCAGGTCCATCACACCCACCAAGTTGAAGCAGGGGCTCTGGAAGTGCACGCGGTAAGGATTCTTCGATCCGTCGCTCTCGATGTACACACCGAACGCGCCGCGCGATGCCTCCACCTGCTGGTACCAGTGGCCCACAGGCAGCTTGATCAGCTTCGGAACCTGCGCGCGGATGTCGCCCTCGGGAATATTGTCCACCAGCTGCGCCAGTATCTTGCAACTCTCCTCTATCTCCTTCATGCGCACCATGTAGCGGCTGTACGAATCGCAGCCGTCCAGCAGCACCTCGTCGAAGTCCAGCTCCGAATAGATGCCGTAGGGATGCTTCTTGCGCGTGTCGTTGCTCCAGCCCGATCCGCGTCCGCTCGGTCCGGTGATGGCGTAGTTGATGGCGTCCTCTTTCGACAGCATACCCACTCCCACCAGACGGTTCTTGGCTATAAGGTTGTTAGAGAATACGTTGTGATATTCCTTCAGACGCTTGGGCATGATGGCTATCAGCTCCTTAACGTCCTTCTCGAAGTCGGGGTGCAGGTCGGCGATGACGCCGCCTATCACGTTATAGTTCATCGACATGCGTGCGCCGCAGGTCTTCTCGAATATATCGAGAATCATTTCACGCTCACGGAATCCGTAGAAGAACGCCGTGGTGGCGCCTAAGTCCATAGCCGTACATCCGAAAGACAGCAGATGGGACGATATACGCATAAGCTCGTCCATCATGCAGCGTATCACCTCGGCGCGGCGGGGCACCTCGATGCCCAGGGCCTTCTCGATACACATACACAGACAGTGGCGGTTCATGTGAGCCGACATATAGTCCATACGGTCGGTGAAGTGCAGTGTCTGCGGATAGGTCATCCCCTCCGACAGCTTCTCGATGCCTCGGTGAATATAACCTGACACTACGTCCACCTTCTTCACGTACTCGCCGTCGAGCGACGTGCGGAAACGCATCACACCGTGTGTGGACGGGTGCTGCGGACCGATGTTCACCACATAGTCGTCTTTCTCGAACACGCGGCCGTATTCAGGCTTCAGCTCGCCGTTCACCAGCTTGTAGCTTACGGTCTGGTCCTCGTTCTCCTCGTCATCCATGCGGATGGGATTGAGCTCGGGGTTGGCGTCGTAGTCCTTGCGCAGAGGGTGTCCCACCCAGTCGTTGCGCAGGAAGAAACGGCGCATGTCGGGATGGTTCACGAACTTGATGCCGAACATGTCGTACACCTCGCGCTCCTGGAAATCAGCCACCTTCCACAGGTCGCTCACCGTATGTATATAGCTGCTGTCGCGGTCGCCCGACGCCTCTACTTTCACCGACAGCATCTCCCAGTCGTGGGATGTCGACGTCAGATAGTACATCACGCCAAGTTTCTCCTTCCAGTCCATGCCCACAACTGCGGTCAGGACATCGAAACCGAAATCATCCTTCAGTTTTTTGGCGAAGTCATGCCAATCCGGCTCCGCTACATTCACCTGCAGGCACTCTCCATCCTCGAATGTGGCCGCAGGATAAATCTTCTCTATCTTTTCTTTTAATTGGCTCATATCCGTTTATCCTATCTGCCCCTTCTCATCGGGATGTTGTGCGAAAAAGTCCTCGATTTTCTCCTTGCGGTTAGCGCCGCCGAAGAATTTCTGCACCTTGATTTTGCGCTGCAGCTGCATCAGGCCGTAGAACATTGCCTCGGGACGCGGAGGACATCCGGGGATGTACACGTCCACCGGCAGAATCCGGTCCACGCCGGGCACCACGCAGTATGAATTCTTGAACGGGCCGCCCGAAACGGCGCAGCCGCCGCACGCTATCACATATTTAGGCTCGGCCAGCTGCTCGTACAGACGGCGCAGCGCCGGCGCCATGCGGTGTACGATGGTGCCCTGCACCATTATATAGTCAGCCTGACGGGGCGAGTTGCGGGCCACCTCGAATCCGAATCGAGCCATGTCGTAGCGGGCGGCGCCCAGACACATGAACTCGATGGCGCAGCACGACGTGCCGAAGCACAGCGGCCACAATGAATTGGCACGACCCCAGTTGATCAGGTCGTCGAATGCCCCCACCATTACGTTTGCTCCTGTCGCGTTCAGCTCCTCGACCAACTTGTCAATGTAATCGTTGTTCTTGAAGTCCTCGCGCTTCATGCTTTTAATATGGTCTACTCCCATTTCAGCGCACCTTTACGCCAGGCGTATGCCAGGCCCATTATCAATACAAACATGAATATGCCGATGCAAAATATTCCCGAAGGACCCATATCCTTCATCACCACGGACCAGGGATACAGGAACACTACCTCCACATCGAACAATAAAAACAAAATGGCGAAGATATAGTATCCCGCCTTAAACTGTAGCATAGACGCACCGCGCGTCGGTATGCCGCACTCGTATGCCTCCGCCTTCTTCACCGAATATGAACGAGGCGATATCAATTTGGCAATAAGCAGCGCCGCAAACACCAGGGCAAGACCAGTGATCATGGCCGTGATGCTCAACGCTCCATTACCGATATGGCACAATAACTCCATATTGTGTTTATGATTAGTTAGTTACATGATTTTAGACGCGCCCCCAACTTGCGCATCACATTAGTTCTTGTGCAAAGTTACCCAAAATTTTTCACTCTGACAAATAAAAAAGCCGCTGTCCGCCTCGGGACACCGGCTTTTTGATTGCACTTTGCTCGGATATTTCAGGTCTATTTATCCTTCATGTCAGACATGTTGAATCCCAACATGCACAGTCCGTTAAATGAGACTGTATAGCCGTTGTCAAGCATAATGCGGCATTCGGCACGTGTCAGATCCTGCGACGAACTGTTCAGCTGCAGACGCTTCACTTTAATTGCAGGGACTTTCTCGCCTTCCTTCACAGTTATTGCCTCGGGGGTCACATCCGAGCATTCCAGAACGAAACCGGCTGATCCGAATTTCACGGGAACGTTCTTTATGACATAGTTTACCGGAGTTTCAGTATCAAGATAGGAGACATTATAGAGGAATACGTCAGCTGTGTATGCACCGGGCTTGTCCAGGTTCATCAGTACACGATACGAAGGCACCTGCGATTTCTGAACCTGCACCATATCGGCTGTCACTACATTTGTCGTACCGGTGAATATCATGTCTTTCCAGAAGGTCTTGACCTGATATTCACCAATCTTGAACTGCGTTTCCGAATAGATGCGCGTGCGCGGATACACTATAGGATTCAGTTTAAGCTGAGCTCCCAGCACATCTTGCACAATAGAGTCGTTAAATGTGTTGGAACATGTAGTGAAATCTGCATATACATTGGTGATGGGCGTAGCTCCGGCCGGAGTGGCGTTGGCCGCCTCACTCAGGAAAAATGATGTCTGTGATTTGGCGCCAGACATACGGATGACTCCGTACACCATCGGCATTTCCGTTGTGCCGAAGTCCACCTTGTTGCCGCCTATAACCAGATCATCGCTGTTCAGCATCAGGGTGTAGTTGTAATTGTCAGTGATGAACGTATAGTTGGTCAGAGTCACTGCTGCATCCTGATCAGGACCTGTCACCAGCGAATACGACTCAAGCTTATACGTCGAGGTCGATGTAAAGTCCTGCTTGTTGTTGCAGGATGTCGCTCCTATCAGGAGCGCCGCACTTGCAATAAGTGTGATTTTCTTCATAGTTATGCTTTCTCTTTGTTATATCTCACTATCAAACGCTGAATAGTGGCGGATATTGTCATGGCACGTATGATAATATAATCATCGCACATCGGTTATCAGTCCTTCCCGGTTCTGCAGCACGCACGGAAACACCTCGCCGGCCTCCTTCACGAACAGCGAGTCATCATTATATCTTGACGAATAATGTCCTGTCAGCAACCGCTTGGCGCCGGCGTCACGCGCCACCATAGCCGCCTGCCCGGCTGTGGAATGAAACCGTTCCCTGGCGTTGTCGGCGTTGTCGCGCAGATAGGTGGTCTCGTGAAACATCAGGTCCACCGGTCCGACCTTGGCCGCCAGCTCGGGCATATACAGCGTGTCGGACAGGTGTGCGTACTTCCGTCCCGGCTCGGCGGGACTGGTCAGAATTTCGTTCGGTATAACAGTGCCGTCCGCCTTCACGAAGTCGGCTCCCTCCTTTATCTCGCGCATCCTGAACACAGGCACACCGTGGAAGTCGCACATGTCGCGACGTATGTGGCGCAGCGGCTCGGCCTCCTCGAACACATACCCCACCGTCGGCACACGGTGCTTCAGCGGGATGGTGCGGACACGCAGCGAGCCGGTGTCGAGTATCACCTTCTCCTCAGGCCTGATTATGTCATAATCCAGCTCGAACGACAGCTCACGGGCAAAGAATCCCAATATCTGCTCCAGTATCTCCTTCCCTTCCTTGAAGGTATGTATTGTCAGTTTACCCTCCTTGCCGCCGAGCGCCAGAGTCGAGACCAGCCCGGGAAGTCCCAATACATGGTCGCCGTGCAGATGGGTCAGAAAGATGTGGCGCAGACGCCCGAACTTCAGCCTCTGTTTCTGAAACTGAAGCTGCGCGCCTTCGCCGCAGTCCACCATATACAGTGTGCCCCGGTGTTCCACCACCGTCGACGACGGCTGATGCTTCACGGTCGGCTTGGCCGAACCGCATCCCAACGTATGTATCCTGAAGTCGCTCATTACTTGAACGTATCTATTCCTTTATTTGAACGTATATATCCTTTGACAGCTTATTTCACATTGATTATCATTCCGGCGGAATGCGCGGTTATCACGGGGGCGTACTGGCTCTGAGCCTGTGCGATGCCGAGGCTGTACTCGCCGGCGCGGTCCACGTAGCATTCGTAGTTCAGCACGTGCGTACCCTTGCCTAAGAACGGTATGAACAGGTTGGTGCCTTCGTTGCGCACCTCGCGGTAATACCATACGCCGTCGGACGACGTGTAGCCCGACAACTGGCCGGCGGGTTCCAGACATGCGCTGCGCGAGTCCATCACGGCCACGTAGTCCAGGTCGCGGTCACACTTTATGGTCAGCGTCACGCGCACCTTGTCGCCGGTCTTCAGATCGGCTATCTGCGCCTTGTTGCCGTCCATCGTGTATATGTTCTTGAATATGCTCAGCTGCGGCACGCTCTGATCCTTCACATCTTCTATCGGTGCCACATACTGGCTTATCACGCCGCCCCATGCCGGGCCTGCCGAATGCTTCTCAATCTTTATGTCGCCGCGCTTCACCATGTCGGGCGTCAGGGTCATCGTGAAGCTGTCGGTCAGCTTGGCGCGCTTCGGAACGGTTATCTCCTTGCCGCCGACAGTGACGGTGGCGTTCTCCGAAGGAACCGTCCAGTCACTGCCGCTGCTCAGCAACGCATGGATCACCTCGGCCGTGGCACGGTTGTCGCTCCAGCTCTGCGTCTGCTTCGACATCAGCAACCACTGGCGCAGCCGGTCGACGGCCTCGGCCTCAGGCTGCACCTCGGTGTAAGCCTCAAGCACCTGGGCCGTGGTGATGAGCGGACTCCAGCCCGACCACACCCCGCGCAGGTTCTCGAAGCACATACCCTTCTCCGGACTTACCGTAGCAAACTGACGCAAGGACTCCAATATATAGCCTGACAGCACCTTATTACCTGAACGGTGTTCAAGTATCACGGCCACTGCCTTGTCGTATATGTCGAAGTTTTTCCACCCGTCGGCTATCTCCTTCATGGCCACCTTGCGCATCTGGCCGAAATTGCCGGCATCCTTCACATCGGGAAAGAAGCTCTTGACATACAGATAATTCAGCAACTGCGACACGCTGATATACTTGCGTTTGTTGCGTTCCCATTCCTTAACCAGCTCCTTATCGGTGTACGCGAACGCCTTGGTCAGCATCGGCATCGAGTTGGCGGGCATATAACCCATACCCTTCAGCATGGCGAAATGCAGCAGCACACGGGCCGTGATGAATTCCGACGTCGGCATATTGTCGCACCAGCTCCAGCCGCCGTCGTTGTTCTGCTTCTCGCGCAACTTGTTCATTATGGCGTTCACCGCAGCCTCGGCTTCCTTGGTGTCGGTGTACTTTATCAGCGACTGCATCCGCATGGTTTCGTTCTTGGCGTCGTTCACCCACGGGGTGTTGTTCAGGGTGGTCACCTTCAGGTTCTGATTCTTCTCCAGGTGAGACACCAGCGTCGAGTCACCGGCATTCTCGGGCGCGGCAAAGGTCTTCAGCGCTTCGCCGAGCTGCGGGAACTGCTTTATCAATCCCGACGCGATGGCATTGCCGTACAGAGCGTCTACCTGCGACAGGATATTGTCGGACTTCGGTGTCACTATATCGGGGAGTGCCGTGACGCACTCCCAGACGGGATTGCCGCAGTATTGCAGAGTTACGTTGGCGTCCTTGGCGTTCGCCGGAATATCTGCCTTGATTACCTGCTCGCCGGGTCCGGCGTAGAAAGGCTTGGACTCTATCACGGGAGTACTACTGGGCAGTATCGCCACATCCGTACCCTCGCCATCACGGTGGTTGCCGCCGATGGCGTATGCGCGGATCGTCACTGCCGAGAGGTTGTCCGGCACATTATATTTTATCGTGACTGTACGCGATCCCGACGCCTTGGTTTCCTCGGCACCGAAATCTTCGGTCACAAGCACGTTGCCCTCTGCATTTAGTATCTCGATGCGCCCGGCCAACGGCAAAGTCTCGCCGCTGTTGTTGAACAATGTGGCGCTCACCTCGGCCTTGTCGCCTGTGCGCAGGAAGCGAGGCGCGTTCATCTGAACCATCACTTTCTTGGTGGCCACGGCCGTCAGCATCTTCACGCCCCCGCGCATATACTTGTCGTAACCGGCTATCTGCAGCTGCCATGTGCCGTTGAACTGCGGCACGTCGAAGTCCAGCGTAGCCACGCCGTCGCCGTCGGTTGTCAGCTCGGGCATAAAGAATGCCGACGGACACTCCACGGGACGTACTTCCTCTTCAGTGTCGGCCGAACCTGCTCCGGCTTCGGTCACCTCGGCCTCGGCCAATTCCTCGTCGGCCGCCTCCTCAGTCATGACGCGGGCTGTCTGTTTCATTTTGACACCGGCACTTCTGCTCGATCGCAATTCTACTGGAGCGGCATCCATTTTCATCTCATTCACCACACATTCATAGAGCACCATGCCGCTTCCCCAGCGGTCGTACAGGCCATAGCCGTACGTATTGAGTTCGGGCACGGCGAATCTATTGTAGTTCTTGCCTCCGAGCCGTGCATATTTATAGAAGTCCGTAGACCAGGAACCAATCTGCCTCATGCTTATAGATGAAGCCGTGCTCCACGAACACATCGAGGCAGGGTTGAACGACCATTCAAACGGTGCGATGGCGTTCAGGGCCTGGTTGCTCATCACGGCCATAACCGGACGGTTGGCCATAGGCTTGCCGCCGATTTTGAAGCCGAATTTCCACTGTTCCTTAGCACCCGGCTCCAGCCTGTCGCGGAAACTCTCGGTGCTGATTTCAACCTTTTCCTGCTGGAACGGCGGGATAACGACAACGTTACATACCTCGACCTTCAGGTCATGCATTCCGGTAAAGTGCAGGAATATCCTTCGGTCGGCAGCCGGAGCATCGACTTTGACCGACGTCATGCCGTCAGATACCTTCAGCCATTTGCGCTCCAGTGTCTTCTCGCCGTCATTTACCACACAGTATATGTAGCTGTCCTTATAGCTGCTGCCTACCGGCACTCTCAGCGTCTTTTCGCCCTCGGCCATATAGTATGTGTACTCGGGTACCCACAATGCGGTCTCCACCGGCGGTTTCTTTTCATCGGCGCTCCAGACTATTACTGTAGTTGAATGATTGGGGCATTCGTCCGTGTCCCTCATATCCTCGCTGAGCGAGAAGGTTATCTTATACTTACCGGGGATAATGGCATTTGTCCCGGGCACGAAAGCCCCCGGAGCAAACTCACCTTTCTCCACGGTCGCACCCTTGGCATCGGCGATGGTGTAATATATCTTCCTGTCGGCGGGTTTGCCGGTCATGTCGCGCACGGTGACCGTTCCAAATTTCGCATCGGGTTCCGATTTAAATCTCTCCGGCACATTTGCATCAATGGTATACGCCGCTGCCATGCTGAACATCGTGACCGGCGCCTGACGGGTCTCGCCGGCGGCATCGGTCACATCCACCTTAAGCGTAAACAGTCCCTTGGCATACGGTGTGCCTTTCAATGTCTCCGTGGGCAGTTCTATCACAAACTTACCGTCACCGTCCGTGGTGGTCGTTCCCGTGCACGATTGATTACTCTCGGACAGCCCCCACCACCAGCGACACGGGCTGTACGTTACGATGTATGCCACTTTCGCTCCGGCCACCGGCATCCCTGAATATGTCCTGGCATCACCTTCTATCTTCAGCACGTCGCCGAGCTTGAAGTTTTCGGTCACCTTGCCGGTCTCTACCTTGAATGTCGGGGTCTTGTAGTCGGCAACCTGCACGTTGGTTCCGGCCACTACCCTGCTGTCGGATACCAGCTGGATCACATAACTGCCCAACAGTCCGTCGGTCGGCACATGGAAGTCGCCCGTCAGTCGTCCGTACGTATCTGTAGTGCCGCGCACCGTGTCGATGGGCTGATAGTTGGCATCGCGCAACACCACTTCCATCTCCTTGCCGCCGGACTCCTTCATGTCGTTGCCTTTGCGGATGCCGGCCACGGCCACGAACCTGACCGTCTCACCGGGCTTATATATCGACAGGTCGGTCAGCACCGTACCGAACGGCTGCTCCTTATCCTCCGAACGGCCTCGGCCATACATCCAGTACGACATGTCGCAGAAGCTGTCGCCCCTGCGCACGAATACCGAACCGTCGCCTGCAGGCAGCTGCACACAGCCGTTTGCATCGGTAGTGAGGTGCTTCGTCTCCGCAGCGCCCCGGTAAGTCTTTTTGGTCCAGATTACTTTGGCACCCTGCACCGGCTGCTGTGTGCGGGCATCCACCACATACAGCCTCTTGACGTTATCGTTCCTGTCCGTTTCCTCGAAATAGCTTATGTCGCTCACCAGCAGGCGGTGGCCTGACACATCCTTCTGCGAGTTGCGGATTATGCCGCCTTCCTTACCTGTCGAGCTTGCAAACAGCGCATAGTTGCCTGCATCCATCAGCGGCATCTCCACCTCGGCGGTCGACATGTCGGGGGTGCTTCCCGTCAGCTTTACAGGCACGGTGGTTATGAGCTGGCCTTTCGTCCTGAATGTATCGTAATCGATGTTGTTATCGGTCAGCGTGTCAGGGAATTTATATACCATGATATGGAAATCATAGACATTCATGCCCGTCACCTTGCATTTCCATTCTTCGCCGGGAATCACCACCTGCGGATAGCTAAGTGTGACGCCCTGCGACGTCAGTGTCTCGATGAATGCGCGCACCTCGCCGTTGCCCCGCGCCGTGGGAAATGCGTTGTTATAGCGTGTGGCTATTTCAAGAGCCTCGCGGTTACTCTTGTTCGCGGCTGCGCTTCCGGCCTCGTTCTCCTCATCTGTCCGGTCCTCGTCTATCCTTGTAAGATCGCGCAGATACGCGCCCACGAAATACGCTCCGTATGCCGTGTTGCCGTATTCCTTGTAGCATTGCTCAAGATACTTCTGTTTCGCTTCTTTGTTTTCGATATTCTGCCATACGCGGTATGCGAACTCGGAGGCTAACTCTATGTTTCCTTTCTCTTTATTTACCGTCTCGCCCTCACGAAGTAGTTTCTGCTGCAATTCTCCGCATTTCTGCGCTTCGGTCAGTTCGGTAATGTCGCCGAATCTGAGCGGTTCGATCTTGTCGGCATACACATCTAACGCCTGGGCGCCGGCAAAACGCACGAAATCGGCCACCGTCATCTTGGAGGCGATGGCGTCCTTGGTATTCTTCAATACGCCTGCCACATCGGCGATGTCGTAGTTTCCGGCTCCGGCCATTTCCGCAGCGCGTTCCACGCATTGCTGCGTACGGATGGCGAACATATCCTTGCTCCATGCCAGCACGTTATCGGGAAACCGGTCCAACGGCAGTCTGCGCTGGTTGAAGTTCCATTCGTCAGACTGATATATACTGTTATACAGTTCTGCCTGGGCTATCAACGACATGGCGTTCCATGGTGCCGGCAAGGTGTTGGCCAACGTGTCGAAGCGCGCTATGTTCTCGTTCACATTCCTTTCGGAATTCACGAGACCGGAGGCCACGCTGAGCTGTATGGCGCCTTGCAGCGCCCTCTGGCTGTCGCCGCCCTTCAGAGCCTTGGCGTATTCGCTGCGCGCGTTCTTCATCACCGTCTCCGGATACGCGAAATCCGGTACCGCGAATGTGTTTTTCATGGTCTTTCCCTGGTTATTCTTTTTACCGGTCGTTTGGGTCACTGCGGGTTTCTTCTTTACCGGTGCCGCATAAGCATTGTCGCATACCGGCGCCCCCATTAAACAAAAAAAGGCGATCGTGGCGAACGCCTTTCTAATGATACCGTATGTTTTCATACCGAATTACAATAGGACCGCGCTGCGGTCAATTAATTCACTGGATTATTTAGCGCGCATTTGCTGCGCTTTCTGATGCTTGCCGGACTTCATCTTCTGTTTGCGTTTCATGCGCATCTTCATCATGCGCTGATTGAATGCGTCCTCGGCCTCCTTCATCTTATACAGCTGCTTGGCGCTCAGAAACTTCTTGAACTTCTCGTTGTAGTTCTTGTCTATTTCCGCGCCCTTTTCCCTGGCTTGATTCATGGCCTTTACGGCTGCCTCGTAATCGGCATCCGTGGCGGTCTTGTCATTCTTCAGCTTCTTTTCCAGCGCGCGTGTCTCGCGGAACAGCTGCCAGCGCTCCCGGTCCATCTGCTCGTACAGCGGAGCGAACTTTTCCTTCTGCTCGTCGGTCAGTTCCATCTCCTGGGCTATGTACTTGGTCTTGAACTCCACCATTTCCTTGTGCATCTCCGCACGGCTTTTCTTCGGCTTGTCCTGCGCATAGCCTGGCAGGACACCCGCCAACAGCGTGATTATCACTATATAGACTATCTTCTTCATATCATTCCAGATTCTGGTCCGTCGCGCCGGCCTCATTGAAGGCCTCCACGAATTCGTTCATATCGGTGAATTCCGAAAGCACGGCGTCTTCCGTTTCCATCTCGGACATCAGGCTTGTCGGTATGTAGACGGCATCCTGCTCCACCGCTTTCTCCATCAGCTGCGCATACTGCTCCGGAGGATTGTCCAGATTCAGCTCCCTACTGGTCATCACGCGGCCGAACACATTCATCATCACCCATATTCCGAGGAACATGGCCGCGAGATACACGTACGGCTTCAGCTTCTGCCAGCGCGTCATCTCCACATATCGCTGTTCCTGAGGCTGTTCGGACAGCTTGCCCTCAACCTCCGTCATCATCTGCGCAAAATATCCTTCCGGCACTTTCCACGGGCCTTTGCGCCCGAACCGGTCCAGAAGCATCTGCTCTTCCTTATTTAGTTCTTTCCCCATCGTTCGTATTCTTTATATCATAAAGACTTTTCGAGGTCTTTTTGGTTTAATCTAAAAAAATTTTTTACTTCATGTGAACCATTCCCCACGGCTGATGTTATAGAGGTATAAGAAATCGTTTCATGATGTTAGGTTAGTTCGAAAAAGTATTATGAAAAACACTTGAAAG
Organism: Porphyromonadaceae bacterium UBA3318; assembly: GCA_002361235.1. Taxonomy (GTDB): domain Bacteria; phylum Bacteroidota; class Bacteroidia; order Bacteroidales; family Muribaculaceae; genus Lepagella. The sequence goes on from DESI01000023.1 coordinate 48,435, forward strand.
CGGCTGGTTGTGAAACCGGCCGCTTTCGTTGCATATATGCTGGTAATTGAACTTTCGCATGTTGGGATTATTGGATTATCATAGTCCGGAACTGATAGCACAAGCATATCGATACCTCGGAGAGGTTGTTTCTCAATAACCCCACGATGGCTGCAGGACTCGTCCTGACAGACTTCGTGGGGAGAACAGCCGTGTATCTCTCAGCTTGGTCGGAGACCATGCCGCTCGCCTTAGCATCGTCACATCTGGCAGTACAAAGACATGGTCTCCGACCAAGCTGTATCGTGCCGGTAGCCCCCACGAAGGCCAGTGCCAGCTGTAGCTGTCACCGCCCATCGTGGGGTTATTGAGAAACAGCCTCTCCGAGGCAAGCCGGTTCATTGAGGGAGGGAATTCAGGCAGTATCAGTATCTTTTTTGTTAAATTTTCTTAGAAACTGACGCAAGCTCGGATTTTTTATATAATTTTACGGGATGAACCGGGAATATATAGCCCATAACGGAGTTTATACCCAATAACGGATTGTGGCATACAAAGCACCCATAGATGAAGCCAGACTGGTGAGTGACCTCAAGGAGCCGTCGACGGCCCAGCAGGCATTCCGCACGCTGATGGAGACGTTCTGCGAGCAACTGTATTGGCTTATACGCAAGATGGTCGCGTCGCACGATGACGCAAACGACCTGGTGCAGCAATCGTTCATGAAGGTGTGGACCAACATCCACAATTTCCGCGGCGACGCCAAACTGTCGACGTGGCTTTACAAAATCGCGGTTAACGAAGCTATTAATTTTATAAATAAGGAAAAGCAGCGCAACAGCATCGTGGGTCCTGAGGATTCATACCTGATGTCCACCCTGGAAAGCGACCCATATTTCGACGGCGACGAGCTCCAGCTCAAACTCCAGAAGGCCATCCTGGCCCTGCCGGAGAAGCAACGGCTCGTGTTCAACATGCGGTATTACGACGAAATGAAGTATGAGGAGATTTCCGAAGTGCTCGGCACCTCGGTCGGCGCCCTCAAGGCATCGTACCATCATGCCCTGAAGAAGGTGACAGCCGCAATAGAAGCCGAGGACATTTAAGGCGCTGCAACTGATAGCAACCTGTTGTTTGTTTACTTAGCATCTGATTAATGAACACACCTGACGTTCAGACTTCGCAGTCTACCGTTTCAACCGCCGCGCCCCTGCGCCGTCTTGGCATCGGAGGCCTCTCGGCCATCGTATTCAGCATGATGGTCGGCTCCGGCATCTTCAATATCCCGCAGAACATCGGCTCCGAAGCCGGTCTCGTCCCCTGCCTCGTGGCATGGATCGTCACGGCCGTGGCAATGCTCTCGCTGCTGTACACCTTCCGCCAGCTGTCAACCAAACGCCCCGAGCTCAACGCCGGCATCTACCAGTACGCACTGGCCGGATTCGGCAACTACGCCGGTTTCAACATGGCCTGGGGCTACTGGCTGTGCGTATGTTTCGCCAACATCGCATACGCCGTCATGCTCAACGACAGCTTCGGTGCCTTCATCCCCGTTTTGCTTGACCACGGATGGGGTCTGGCCATATTCGGCTCGCTGCTGATATGGCTCATGTACTTCCTGGTGGTCAACGGCATGAAGACGGCAAAGCTGCTGAACAACATCATGACGGTATTCAAGCTGATTCCCATAGTGCTTATCATCGTGCTGCTGTTCATCTACTGCAACATGCCGACTATCGAATCCAACCTGTCGGGCGCAGGCGCCGGCACTCCCTTCTGGAGCCAGGTACGCAACTCCATGATGGTGACCCTGTGGTGCTTCATCGGCATCGAGGGCGCCGTGATGATGTCGGCGCGCGCAAAGCGTCCCAAGGATGTGAGCCGCGCCGGAGTGCTCGGTTTCTTCTCGGCCTGGATTCTGTATGTCGGCGTCTCGGTACTGGCTTTCGGCATACTGTCGCGTGCCGGACTGTCAGACCTTAAGGACCCTTCCGTGGCCTATCTGCTGCGCGGAGTGTCGGGCGAATGGGCCTATTGGTTCGTCATCATATCGGTCATAATCTCCGTACTCGGCTCGTGGGTGTCATGGACACTGGTATGCGCGCAGGTCCCCATGGAGGCCGCCCAGGCCGGAATCCTGCCGTCGGTGTTCATGAAACTGAACCGTCACGCCATGCCGGCGTTCGGACTCCGCGTGTCCAGCATCGCCATGAACATCTTCCTGTTCATCGTCATCATGTCCGACGACGTCTATATGGCGGCCCTCAACATCACCGGCATGATGATACTGCCCTGCTACCTGTTCAGCGCCCTGTATCTGTTCAAATTAGGACTGCACAAGGCCAACGGTCTGCGCCACACCATTCCCGTGGCGTTGCTCTGCATCCTGTCGTGCCTCTGGATGCTCTATTCCTCAGGTCCCGGACTTATGGCCACCTCGATATTCTACGTGGCCGGCACATTCTATTACTTCAAGTGCGGCCATGAGAAGAACCGCTACCTCGGCGTCCGGCTCCCCTGGTCGCAATCGTGGCGCCACCACTTCACCATCCCCGAGCTTTGGGTGTTCGTCATCCTCAGCCTCATGGCCCTCGCCTCCATCATCCTCATCGCCACCGGCATCCTCACATTCTAACCGAAATCCTGATTCTCCTGATTCTCCCGATTCTCCCGATTCTATCAATTAAAAAATATTACTGTCCGCTAAA
>DESI01000045.1 GCA_002361235.1 Porphyromonadaceae bacterium UBA3318
TGGATCTCCTTCGCGGCGAAATAACCAAACTCACAAAGAAAAACAATGAAACATCTAATCAGAGGGGCAACCCTAACACTAATGGTGGCCGTGGCAATGATCCTCGCGATGTGCGCGTCAACAAGACACAAGGAGAGAACCGTGTTACAGGGGGCGTTATCGACAGCCGCCTCAGAATACCTCGACACACTGGGGACAACCCTGTCGGGGAGCCTGACGTCGAAGAAGTCCGGTCAGAAGGAATGCCGGATGACCCATGCTATCACGGCGGAGGGGATTGCGGCGGAGTCGGCGAAACTGAATGTCCCGATACAGAGCCTCCGTGACCTTCCCGACGGAGCCGGTTACACGGCAAAGGATGGGCGCGCCGGAGTCGAGCTCCGCAAGGAGGGGGACAATATCACCGTGACAGGGCGATGTGACTCCATAAGCAGACTGTATCATTTCTACCGTGAAATGAGTCTCGAGCAATACAGTGAGATTGACAGTCTAAGGCGTGAATTGTCCCGGCTTGAAAAATTCAGTGCCACACAGACAGCCGAATTGAAGGCTCTGCATGAGGAACAGACCAAGGCGCGTGACAAACCTCCCGAGACGCGCCACTGGTGGACTCTCGCCGGATTTGTAGCTGGAGTACTTTGTGCGGCTCCGATCAGGAAACTCAAAAATAAAATAACAACCTTTATAAAGAAATAAGTTATGGTATATGTAAATGACGGTTACATCATGCTGCTTGACGCGCTGGTGTTCAATGACAAGAAGATCGGTGTTATTTCCGATGAAGGCATAGACTGGGGCGGTGACTCCGCGGAATATATAAAGCTCTGGGGGGCGCAAGTGCGCAATGCCCCGGTAAAGAAAATCAAGAAAAAGGATGGTACAAACGTCTTGAAATTCACCCTTATCGAGCTTCTGCCCCAGAATTGCAAGGATGTCATGGGCGGCACTGTGACCGGTGAACGCTGGGATGCCCCGGCTAATACAGTGAGTCTTTCGGGACCATTGAAGATACTCGCCGGAACCGGTCAGACTATCGATATAAAGAATATGACCCTTGACGGGCTCGTGCGTGGTAAGATCGGCGGCGACAGTACCCTCGGTATAGAGTGTGAAATGGAGATGATCAATCCGGCTGATGGCGGTTCACCATTCGCCATGTACCCCACCGTGCCCTTCATTTCCGCGACCCCGACACAGCTTTCTTTCACCAAGGCAGGGGAGAGCAAGGTGATCGAGATAGACGCTTCCGGACCATTCACCGCCGGCGTGCTTCCGGCTGGATTTTCAATGGAGATCGTCAACGGGCGCATAACCGTTACAGCTTCGGCCAATGCCGGTGCGACCCGTAACGGCAGTGTGGAATTCGTCCTCGTGTCGGATCCGTCGAAAAAAGTCACCGTAAGCCTGTCCCAAGCCGGCAACGCCTAAGCTATGAGGAAGGAGATTGAAATAGAGGCGGCCGACGCCCTGCTCGATGTCGGGGTGTCGCTGCCCCTGCTCCGGATAAAGATCCCTTTCCGGCGCAAGCCCCTTCAGATCCGGCTTACGATGAGACGGCCCTGCCTCGGCAGCCAGATCAGGATAGCGAAACTGTATCTTGAGACCGGCATTACCCATGAGGCTATGGAACGTTTCAACAAGCATGAGGAGCTTGCCTTCATGGCACTCCACGGTGTCCGGGTCAGCAAGATGGTGGCGCTAACAATTTGCCGGGGGAAAATGTCCGGATGGCTGCTTACCCCCGTAGTGGCGTGGCTTCTGCGGTGGATTGTGGATGACCGTTGGGTGCAGGGCGCGAATATGCGCTTCATATCCCTGCTCGGCACCAAGTCTTTTATGAACATTATCGGATCGGTGGAGAGGGTGAACCCGCTGTCACCGAGAACGAGCCAAAAAAGGAAGGGGAGTTAACCACCGAATATGTCGGTAGCCATAGCCCCTTCGGGATCCTCTGGCAGATAGTCGCAGCAACCGGTTGGAGCAGGGAATACATCATGTGGAAGGTGAATTACCAGACCCTGCGCATGATGCTTGCCGACGCCCCGCACTATGAGAGCCGGCGCAGGTCGAAAGCCGGCGGGAATGAGAATGGCGGGAAGCCTAAAAGCACCGTCGGATTTTTTCAAACAAAATTACAACAGAACCAATAGGGACCAATGAAACCAGTCGAGATAGAATTCCTGATGCGAGACAAGCTGACTCCCGGACTTGAAAAGGCCGGGCAGTCGGCTGAGTCCCTTGGTGACAAGGCGGAACGTGTTTCCAAGAGTCTCACCGACCGCATAGCGTTATTGAAGGATAACGTGAAATATGCGGAAAACTATCTCAAAAATCTGAAGGCGCAATATGACCGTATGGGACCCGGCAAGGCGCAACTCGAGATGAAATCCGAGATAGACGCCTGCACAAAGGCGTTGTATGAGGACAAGATCGCACTTTCCGCCCTTGAGGAGGAACACAGGAAAAATTCAACATCCACCAAGCGGCTCTCAATGGAGCTCCGTGAGTTGCTCGACGCGATGGCGCGGATGCGCCTTGAGGGTAAGCAAAACACCCGGGAATATCAGGATATGGCTTCCAAGGCAGCCACTTTGTCCGACACGATAGGAGACCTCCGCACACAGACCAACATTCTTGCGCATGACGATGCGGGGCTTCAAGGTGTTATGAGCGGTGTCAGCGGACTTTCCGGGATGTTCACAGTCGCCACCGGCATAATGGGGGCGTTCGCATCCGAAAACGAGGAGCTTGTGAAAATACAGACCCGTGTACAAAGTGTAATGGCTATCACCATGGGGTTGCAGCAGGTGTTCAACACGCTCAACAAAGATTCCGCTTTCCGGCTTGTTACAGTGCGGAAAGCCAAGGATCTTTTGACTGCTGCCAATACGAGACTTGCCGTGTCCCTCGGCATATCGAATGCAGCGGCCACCGCATTGATGGCGACACTAACATTGGGGTTGTCGCTTGTGGTGACCGGTCTTGTCATGGCGTGGAACAAATACTCCGACGCGCAGGAGGCTGCCGCTGAAAAGGCGCGCGAGCTAGTAGAGATAGAGAGTTCCGGACGCGCCCAGATGATCAAGACACGTTTTGAGATTGACAACACAGCCCGGACTTTGAAAGAATTTACCGGAACCAAGGAACAGGAGCGGTTGAAGGTCGATGAACTCAACCGTAAATACGGTGAGAGTTTCGGCTATTACAATACCATCGCCGAATGGTACGACATACTGATCCGGAAAGGTGAGGATTACGTGCAGATGCTTTTCCTGCAAGCCAAGGCACAGGCGTTGGTTGACAAGGCGGTCAAAGCAGACGAAGAGGTCGCCAATATCGAGGCAAACGGAGTGGAGCATTACCGACCGTTTTTTGGTGCCGGCGGCAAATCCTATATGTTTTTCGGTGGCGGCAAAAAAGGGCATTACGGCAGTGATCCGGCTGAACTGGCATATAACAAGGCTATGAAGGCGGCAATAAAGAAACGCGATGACAGCCTTGCCGAAGCCGAGGCTCTACAGCGTCAGATGGAGGAATTAAGGAATAAATCACACATAGGAGGCTTTACGGCTCCGGAGAACCCCGGTGATGGAGGTAAACCGGAAAAAACAAAACCCAAAAACACCCTTGCCGAAATGGCGCTCGAGGCAGCCCGTCGGATTGAGGACCGCCGCATAGACATTATACGGGAAGGCTACGAAAAAGAACGCGCCGAGGCTCTTTTGAATTTCGAGCGGGAAAAAGAACGTATCACCACCGAGGAGCAGCAAAGGGTGGAACTGTACCGGAAACTCAAGGAGGCCGGCGAGAAGGTGACACCCGAGCAGCTTGCCAATATCCACGCGCAGGCCGCCACCCAGCGCACTCTTGCGGCGCAGATATATGACGCTACCACGGCAGATATTTCAGCCCGGGAAAACAAGGATGCAGTCGACAGACAGAAGAAGCGCGAGGATGAGCTGCAGGCACTGTTAGGCAAATATCAGGACTATGAGGCGCAACGCTCGACAATAAAGCGTCAGGGCGATGCCGACATAGCGGCTCTTGAGGCGGCACGTACCGCAGAGAATGGCGATGAGATAGACCGGGCAATAGAGGTCGCCCGGGAAAAAGTGCGTCAGGGCATACAGGCAATAAATGACGAGGAAGCCCGTAGCATGGCGCAGGACAATGATTTTTTGCGCAATCTCTTCGGGGATTACTCAAGCATGAGCCTTGACGCATTGCAGGGGCTGATCGCACAAGCCCGCAAGCTCCGTGCCTATCTGAACGGGAAAGGCACAGCGGAGGGGATCACCTTCATAAGCGATGAGCAGCTCAAGAATATCGAGGCAAGTCCGGCAGAACTTGACAAACTTAAAAAGGCACTTGACAAACTGCTCGGAGGCGGCAAGGGTGCCACCAACAAATGGGAGCGGATATTCCAGACATTCAAAACAGGCATATCCGGATTGCGCGGGGCCGGAGGAGCCAAGGAGATAGCCAGGTCGATTGGCACCATAGCCGGAGCGGCACAGGAAGCCGGGGCGGAGCTGGGCACTATGCTTGAGCAACTCGGCGAAAGTGAGATTGCCGATGCCGTGAATGGCGTTCAGCAGCTGATGGGTGCCGTATCAAGCATAGGGCAGGGATTTGCGCAGGGTGGCATTGTCGGAGGCATAGGCGCAGCCATAAGTGAGGGGATCAAGTTCCTGACCTCGGCGTTTGCTGCCGAAGCACGCCATAGAGAAGCATTGAAAGAGATAGAGCGTGCCAAGCTCGATTTCCAACGCCAGTATAATCTGCTTCTGCTGCAACAGAACCTCCTGATGAAGGACGCCGAGAGTATTTTTGGTGAGAAGCAGGTAGCCAAAGCGGCCAATGCCATAGAGGTTTACCGTCAGGCATTGGCACAGTTCAAGGAGGAGCTACAGGGCGACGCTCCGAAACAGACATTCTGGGAACGATTGACCAATGATGCCGGAGGCACATACCGCAAGCGTCTTGATGCGTATAATGCAGGTTTCGGAGCCCTATACAATGCCCAGATCGTCACAGGTCATAAAAAGACCGGACTGTTCGGATGGGGTAAAGGCAAAGATCTGTATAGTTCAATTCTTAGCGTATATCCCGAGCTGATCAAGGCCAACGGCGAGCTTGACACCGAGATGCTGCGTGTGATACTCGACACCCGGAAAATGAGTGACGAGACCCGGAGCTATCTCGAGAATCTTATCGAGCTGAAGGATGCGATGGACGAGGCCGAGGATGCCCTTGAGAGCTATCTTACCGAGACATTCGGCAGTCTGGGCTCAGGTATAATGGATGCCGTCACCTCCGCATTGAAGGGTAGCGGCACTGCGCTTGAAAACTTCGCAGCCAGTGCGGCCGGAGTCCTCGAAAATCTCGGTGAGCAGATAGCCTACTCGCTGTTTTTCGCTGACAAGTTCACAGAGCTTCAGGCGAAACTGAAAAGCATATACGGAAGCGGTAAGAGCGAGGAAGCCATAGCCAACGAGGCTATGGGCGTTATCGACAGCTTCTATGACAATATCGGCAAAAACGTGGATGCCGCCCAAGCATGGATGGAGGCATGGAAGGAGAAGGCAGCCGCCATGGGGTTTGACCTCTGGAAAAACGACAGTGACACCGACGGATCATCCCCGAGCGGACGCGCGGGAGTCTATACGGCACTGAGTCAGGAACAGGGCACCAAGCTCGAAGGACTGTTCACAAGTGTTCAAATGCACGCCGCATCCATAGATGAGACACTCGACAGTTTTATGGACACATTCGGGCAGTTGTGCGACACCATAGGCAAGATACTGGAGAAAGTCGATGCTTTGCCGTTGATGGCCGAAGATATACATGATCTGCGTACAAACGGAATTAAATTGAGATAATTATGAACGATATAATGAGAGGGCTGCTATTCATAAACGGTCGCGATGTCTGGACTGACTTCGGCGCATGGCTGGTGGAGGATAAGGAGGGGGAGACCAAGAATTACTCCGCCTTGCAGAAACCACCGGCGGCCAAGGCGCATGTCGCTGTCAACTTCCGGGAGCAGGACGGGGAGAAGCTGCCTGAAAAACTTGTGCAGAAGTGGGAGCCGCGTGACATATCGCTGAAGTTTGCCATCGCGGCTTCAGACAGGGCCGCTTTCATCGCCAGACGCGACGCCTTTGTTCTATTTTTGAAGACCGGTGCTGACGGGTGGCTGAGTCTCACGGTTCCGGAGCTCGGCAAGACCTACCGTATATACTATAAGGACTGCTCCGACTATGACCATCTGGAAGATATTGGCGGCTCCGTCGCTGCCCGCTTCACGGTCGTATTCCGGGAACCGAATCCTCAATTCTGAAAATATTAAAATGGCATTAGGATGGAACTTGAAATATACTCGAAAGATGGTAGTCTGAAGCTCTCGGTTGAGCCTAAAGACAACAGTACCCAGACAGAGGAAATCCAGTCAGGGAATACGCTGATGCTGTATTTCGTTCTGCCCCGACGGGTCGCGCTCGAGGTCAATGACTACGTTGATTTCATGGGCCGGCGCTACTGGATTGTCGAAAAATACCACCCTGTGCAGAAATCTACAGTCGAATGGGAGTATTCGCTGAAGTTCTACGCTCTGGAGAATCTTATATCGCGCTTCCTTGTCCTGAATACGACTGACGGAGAGACGGAGCCGGTATTTTCACTGACGGCCACGGCACGCGAGCATGTGGCGCTTATTGTCAAAGCTATTAATTCCGGCTTCGGAACCAACATCTGGAAAGTCGGCGCGGTTGAATTCAGCAACAACATCACGATTGACTACCGGGGCAAATACTGTAACGATGCTCTGAAAGCCATCGCTGATGAAACCGGACTTGAGTATTGGACAGAGGGTACTACAGTCAACCTGTGCCGTTGTGAATACGGCGAACAGATAACGCTGGGCTATAAGAACGGCCTTGCTAAAATTCAGGCGGATGTGGCTGATAATGCCAAGGTCTATACCCGTCTTTTTCCAATTGGCTCCTCAAAAAACATAGATCCGTCGGACTACGGTCACAGCCGTCTGCAACTTCCCGGAGGTGCGCAATATGTGGATATCAATACAGACAAGTACGGTATAATCCATCACTATGAGGAAAACGCCTTTGCCACGATATTTCCGCGCTATACGGGCACAGTCAGCAGCGTGCGCAGTGAGGAGCGCACGGGCGATGACGGCGAGAAGTTTACCGTGTACTTCTTTAAGGACAAGGCGCTCCCGTTTGACCCCAATCAGTACGAAATCGGGGGCCTGGTCAAGCGTGTGACCTTTCAGGAGGGCAGCGAGCTGGCCGGTCTCGGCGACGATGACAACGGTACGCACTATTTTGAGGTCGACTTCAACAGCGATACACGGGAATTTGAAATAATCACACAGTTCAAGGACGCGATGCAATTGCCCGGAGGTGTGCTAGTGCCTAAAGCCGGTGACCGTTACATACCGTGGAACATCCGGATGCCTCAGGAATACTACGCTCTTGCCGAGGCGGAATATCTTGAAGCGGTCCACGACTATAACGACAGTCATTGTGTGGATATTTCCTGTTATAAGGCCCCGACGGACTATGTCGATATTGATGCCCGCGGACTGGTGGATATCCATGTAGGTCAGCGTGTGCGTCTCGAAAGTCCCGATTTTTTTCCTGAAACCGGATATAAGGATAGCCGGATAACCCGTATAACGCGTAAAGTCAACCGTCCGTCGCAGATGGATCTCGAAATAAGTGACGCTACGAGCCGTGGCCTGATACAGAAGATAACCAACGACATTGAGGATGTAAGGAGCTTCGCACGGTCAATAAGCGCATCGCTGACACTGCCGGATATTCTCCGCACCGGAGACCAGACGCGTCCGACGGACAATAACCTGTTTTCAGCCCGCCGTACACAGGCGGAGTTTCTGTCTAAAATCAAGGATGACCGCAGTAAAGGCCAGATAGCATCGGACAAAGGCTTTGAGGTAGGTGACTATCTCGCGGGCGTATCGGGAGCTAAAATCGGCAAAGATGCCGAAACCGGGCAGACGTTTGGCGAGATGGATAGGCTGTTTGTCCGCATCAAGGCATACTTTGAAACTCTCACCATTATAAATGCGGATTCTCTCGCCGGGGAGCAACGTATCACTCCCGGCGGAGGCGTGAAGTGTACGTCAGTCGAGGTGCTTGACGATGTTTACCGCTGCTACTTCCTATCGGAGCAGGACAGCGAGAAAACCGAGACGAAAATCATAGCCGGAGACCAAGCGATAGCGCAGATGTTCAACGCCAAGACCGGCACGTCCAATAAAGTCAGCAACCACCGCTACTGGCGACTTGTCACGGCTGTGAGCAATGATGCATATACCAACGACTCCGGCAACCGTTACGGTTATATCGACCTTTCAAAGGCAGACTGCGAGAAAGGAAGCGACATACCGCAGGCAGGTGACACCATCGTGCAGTTTGGCAACCGCACAGACCGTACTCGTCAGGCTGCAATGGTGTTCAGCACAGTTGATGCTGACGCACCTTCAATCAAGCTGTTTACCGGAATAGATTCTTATTCTCTTGCGGGCAAGGATATTGTCTCTTATGGCTATGACCCAGTCAAAGGCAACGCCTATTTCAACTGTTACGGCGACACTTACATAGGCTCCCGGAACGGAAAAACATTTATTAAATATGACGAAGCGACCGACTCGTTTGACATAAAAGCGAAAATTTCTGTCTTGTCTACCATAGATGGAAAAACGCTCAATGATTACTTCTCCAGCCTCATCCCGGAGCTTAAGCAGGAGGACATCGAGTCCTTTGTTGACAACATCGTCAACCCGAAGATAGAGAGGATCCAGGACCAGATTGACGGGGTGATAGAGTCGTTCTTTGGCTTTGGCGCGCCGACGCTGAATAACTATCCAGCCAACGAGTGGACTACCGACGAGGAGCGCAGGGCGCACGAGCGCGACACCTACACCGACCGTACGGAGTATGTGGACGATACAACAACGCCGACAGCCGGGCAGTCGTGGAAGTGGCAGTACACCTCACCCACGGACTACGGATGGGTGAAGATCGCCGACTCCGACGCGGTAAAGGCTCTGCTCGACGCAGCCAAGGCTCAGGACACCGCAGACAGCAAACGCCGTAATTTCACGGCCCAGCCCGTGCCGCCCTACGACGAGGGGGACCTTTGGGTGAACGCGACCTACCCTCCGGACACGACCAAGGAAACGCGAGATCCAGCCAACGGCAGGTATTACCTTGACATACTCCGGTGTAACCCGAACGTACATAAGGCTACGGGCGCGGCGTTCGCTATCTCGGACTGGGGCCTGGCCTCGAACTACACCGATGACACCACCGCCCGGAAAGCTCTGTCGCAGATTGCGGGATATGAATATCTCAAAAACGCTCTGTTGCCTGAGAACCCCACAGAGATATACAGCGGACTTATAATATCCACGATGCTGTCGCTGGGCTATAAGGATCAGGCCGGTCTGCGTCACACCATGGCGGGAATGAACGGCTCATGGGTAGACTCTCTGGGCGGTCGCACAATCGCGGCTTGGTATGGCGGCGATATGGCCGATATGTTTGACGCCAACGACAACCGTGTACTGCTCCTGTCGGGTATGCGTCCTGCGGCGTCGCTGATACGCATGGACGGATCGGCCTATTTTGCCAAAGGCAACATCAATTTCCGCGCGGACGGCTCCGGTTGGTTAGGGAATGACCTTACGGGGATAAAATTTGCCGCCGACGGAAGCATGACCTTTGGGTCGGGCATCAAGTTCGACGTTACGAACGTCACGGGCCTTAACGACACCCTTACATCGCTTGCCAACTTTAATATCGGATTGTCTGAGTTGCTTAGGCCGTGTGACGCCCAGGATAACGAAATCTCGTGGGCTGAGGCCACGCAGAGCGATGGCGCAGGAGGCATAAGGGCCAAGTCAATAAAGGCCAAGGTGGGATTGTGGACTGACTTGTATTTGTCTGCACTCGGACATAACCCTAACAGTGGTATAGGCACACCGGGCATCACCGCTCTCTCGGAGCTTACGGATGTGGCACTCTCGGCCCCGTCGGCGGGTCAGGTGCTCGCTTTTGACGGGACGCGGTGGATCAACCATACGATTAATGCGGGATTGGACGAGGCGGCGCTGGCGCAGTATCTGACGAGCCACAGCTATGCCACGCAGGCGTGGGTGCGGCAGCAGGGGTATGTGACGAGCCTTGGTGTCAATGGCAATAATCTCACTTGGACTAAGGGAGGGACTGTCAATAACATCACGGTGCCGTTTGCCACGTACAGCAATGTGAGCAAGTGGCTTAATACCGGTGGTGGCAAGATAGATGCCAACACGCTTGAGGCGTCGGGTAATCTCACATTTTTCGGCGAGATTGACAATACAAGCAGCAATATACCCGTGACAGCGGGATGGCAAAACTCGCTCATCAATATCGGTCTGCATCATAACAATACTGCGGCACAGTTGTATTTTTCCGCTGGCCAAAATATGTTTTTCCGCCCGAGCAAGACGGCCGCATGGCGCACAATCCTCGATACCGAAAACTATGCGGCGACGCTCAATAATAAGTATGTGACGGTGGACACGGCTCAGACGATTACGGGGCTGAAGACATTTACGTTCTACACACGCATCGAAAAAGCGCTGATGTTTAAGAATTCAGCTGCCACAACCGGAATCTATTTGGCTCCGGGTGCCAGCGGCGAACTCGCTTTATATACGCACTCCAACTACTCATACGCCGGGCGAATTGGCCAAATATCATATACTGGAGCACTGACAATGAACTCCTTTGTCAAGTCCGGCGGCACGGCCACTCAGATACTTTTGGCCGATGGCTCGGTGGGCGATGAGCTTGCATATCTGCGTTACCGTGGTGCTACCTCCACTGCGGGCGAGAGTACGCTGTGGTCTCAGATAGGTCTCAAATCA